>NZ_JAEHCA010000044.1:0-23331 GCF_016483345.1 Bacillus cereus group sp. N24 | reverse complement strand
GGATTAGTTGACTAGGTACACCAAGTGGTAACTTGTAAACATAATTCATACTTATATCATCTTTAATTTCTTTTATAAAAATGGGATATTGTAATTCACCTTTATGTTGAACACAAACCTTTGTAATTTCAAAAAACGTTGCAATTTTTTTCTTATCATTCGGTCCATTACTTTGGTAAAAATAAGCTACAGTTATAAAAGTTGCTGGGATTAATAAAAGTGACAACATTCCCTCCATACCTCCTTAAGGTAGTTGAGCCTGTATGGAAGCTTAGAAAAAGCTGTTTAAAATGCGCTATTATAATCATTTTCAACTACCAGATGTAATGCTAGCGTAGAAACACATCTAGAATATCCATTAGAACGTACCAAACGCTCCCAATTAGTAAGCATTTAAGACCCGCACGTAGCAACCAACCTGGAAGATAAAAACCTTTCTTCTTCAGCAATTGTATTCCTAAAACTGAAGCTCCCGTCATGCCATACACAATCCCTAGCTCTCCAATGATAGTCATATTAACCCCATCCTTTTGGTTTAATGGACAAATTCCCTTTACCGTCCTTAAAAAGTTGATATTCATCTAATAGCTGATTCCAGGAGACAGCCAGTTCATCACCATATAGATCCTCTTCGATTTTTTGACTTAAATAATAATACCCTCGGTATTGTCGGTCCAGGTATACTTCATGTCGTTGCATGTGTTCTTGTATAGCACATACGTTTTCTTCATTGTTAGTCGCTTTGTACATTTGTTTCAATGTTCGAGAAGAATACAAATAAGGTGTACTATACAGTATTTGATATTGATTCATATGTTTTCACCATCCATATAGAATTCTAGATACACTAAATACATATGATAATGATATGAGTTTTCGAATTTGTCCCTAAAAAAATACGTCATTCCAAAATAGGAATGACGTTTGACAGGAATCTTAAATTCTCTGACATGTTGCTATAGCCTTAAAAAATAACTGTGAGGATAGTTATAGATTTATTTTTGAACACATAATGGTATTTTATGAACGCTATATTTTGGTTAGTTTTTCTATAATCATTGTTTATCGTTATACTATATCAGTTCGTTTATGAATATTAGTTAATAAAATCTAATATAAATATATATCTTATATATATATTTAAAATATAAAGATAAAACTTATATAGGACTGAGAAATGTACGTATATCCTTACTGTAACAAAGCCTTTTAACATTACATAGCGTAAAAAATCATAAATAGTAGAATTTTACAGCAGAAAAACAAACCATAATAAGCTCTAAAAACTACAAATAATCATAAATGAAATTTAGTATTTCTACATAAAAAATGAAACAAATTAATACATTATTAAACATATTTATTCAATCGTGAAATTTCATATGAATTCATGGAATCTCCACAATTTGATTATAGTTACCCACAAAACATTCACATTATGTGTTAATTAATCAACATAATCCATATTTAGCACATAATTCACATGAATATTGATGATTTTTGATAGATGAAGGCGTATAAGCTATTTATATCAATGATAATTGCACTAAATTACTCACATTATGTGTTATTTATCTACTTATCCACGAAATTTAATTTATTTCTTATGATTTCTTGTAGGTATTTGAATGTATTTAGACAACTCATAACGTCTTTTTATGAAGGTATGTGTAGAAATTGAGATAAGTACCATACTATTTTTGTATATGATTGCATAAAAAAAGACTCTATTATGAATAGAATCGAGTAAAGTTACTTATTGTGAAGAAGGAGTAAATTTCTTTTAAATAAAAGGATCAACACGAATAGCCCTCTATCTTGAATTTTTTCAAAAATAGAGAGCTGATGATGATTAGTTCGCTTTCATTGCTGTCAGTACTTGCTCAGCTGTTGTTACTTGGATACCAGCGCGTATTAACTTTTCAAAGGCACGCATAAATGTAATTAAATTGAAGCTATCTGGTACTTCAATAACACGAAGCTTTTCTTTCGGTAATCTATCTATCTTTTCAATGAACAATTCACGAACATCACTAGGAATAATACGCTCTTTATGCCCTCTAGCTTTTAAGAGTTCACGTATTTCAATTTCTAAAGCCATATAAGCGTTGAGGTTTGTACCTTGTTCATAGGCGTACTTTCTAAACAACGTTTCTTCTTGATACTTTAGATAGTTGCGGTGATACGATTCCTCTGTAACAGGTATAGCAAATTTAGAGTTTAGTAATTCATACGTTTTGCGGAACAATTTTTTGATGTTTCGCAGAGAGTACATAGAGAAATGCAATCCGAAATCAAATACAGCTTGTTCTTTTTGTTCTTTTGGAACATGCTGTGTAATAAGCGGATAGATACCTTCTTTAGCAGCTGTATCAAGAATTTTATATTGTGATGTTTGATTTAATAATTTCTTCAGTGTATATACTAACTTGCTTGGATATTCTTCATGACGATCTATCATGTCACGTAAGCTATGGATTACACTTCGAATTTGTCGATTGCATGTATGTTTTAGCACATGAATAAATTTGTTCATGTCTTGTGTAAATTCTCCAATACTCATCTCTTGTAGTACGGATTCGATAAAACGAGCTTTACGAGCATAAGTAAGCTTTGGTGTGAATGGATCACGATACTGTACTTCTCCGATTTCTTTTGTACATAAGAAATCGGTATGTAAGGATAGATATAGAGTTGTATATCTTTTTTTATTCTTAACTCCTTTTTGTAATTTACAAATTTTAAATAGTGGAGTCCCTGTACATGGTAATGCAGTTGTTAACTCTGTTATAACCGCACGTATCTGATGTGGGTATTTTTTATGTAAGAAGCGGTACATCCCACCAAAATGAGTTCTATTGCCTCTTTCATCTTGTTTGTCTAAGGAACGTTTTAGTGTAGTTTCACTGTGCTGTTGCATTGCCATATCTAAGAATAGTTTCTTAGATGCAATTGATAACTCAAAGAAAGCTTTTGTAAATACCACTGGGCTAATATAAACATATGCATTGGCCTTTTCAGTTTCTTCATTCATAAAATGAGTTAATTTAATTGTATATCGGCCATCTAATTCATTTTCGATCGAAATAATGTTATGTATACTTAATTTCTTTAACGCAATATAGAATTGAGAATGCTGTATGTAAGCAAATTCTTCTTTATATAGTTTGTAATCTTCCCACATCATATGTATTGTTACATTTGGAATGACTCCATTTGTGTAACATTTTTTATGTAGATATAAGAAGACTTCCAGATCTGCGTTTGTAATGCCATATAATTTATGCTTTCTTCCCATTGTTTCCGAAATAGCAGATAGTGTACGACGTGAAAAAGATGGTTTAGCCTGTGCAACGAAGCCATCCACATCGGCAATACGCTCTTCGTATGTCATATGATCAACAATATCCTCAAGGTATGTATCTTTATAGCTGTAGTATTTCTCTTCGAAAGTTTCAACAAGTTTTTGCCAAGACTTCAGTGTTACTAAAACTGCATTTGTGGATTGTCCATTTAGACTACGTTGATTACGAATAATAAATGATTTTCCCATCTTTTTCACCTCCTACCTATAAATCTTGAAATAAATACCAAAAACTATAAAATATATCAATTTTGATTATACCAAATCGAAATTTGATGAAATGCGTCCCTTTAAGAGAAAAAATGAAAAGATGAAACGGCCTTTAATCCCTTGTGTACCAAGGGGTTTCAGGAATCTTTCATTTTTTTTTATGGACATGATATGGCTATAGATTTTCATATTAGTAGAAAAGATGAAAAATAGAAAAAAACCTGTATAAGTATGATTAAATCAACAGTTATATTAGTTTTTCAAAAGGAAAAAGGGACATGATATGGCTATAAATTTTCATGTTTATAATTATGAGTTAAATAAGAAAAACTCTTTAAATAGTGATGTTGATGGGATTTATCTGTAATTTTCCAATTGAAAAAGGGACATGAATTAGCTAGGTGAGTTTTCATGTTCGGTTAAAAAAAGGAACATCATATAGCTATATGTTTTCATGTTGCATAAATACATGAAAATAGAGTTAGAAACGTGTTAATCCTTAATGCGAAAGGGTTTATGGGCTTTTTATCTAAAAAAAAAGGGACATCATATAGCTGTAAATTTTCATAACTAATAGTATTGCTGTAATAGAAAAGCTTATATATCAAGGTTTAAGCAATATTAGAAAAAAATTTCGAGTTAGTAAGAAAGAGACACATAATGTTATTTTTGTTTCATGTTTTGTAAAAAAGGGACATGATATGACTATAAATTTTCATGTTCATGAGTTTGGGATGTTCGAAGTAATCGAAAAATAAAAGCACTAAACAAGACTTGTTAAGCGTAGTTCCCCTTTTGAATATTAGGCATAAAACGATTAAACTTTATTTTCAAGCTAGAGTAACTATGTTTTTAAGGTGAAATTAGAGCAAGGTGAATAAAATGTCGAAAATATAAGAATTTTGTTATTTTTTTGTTGATTTATGTTATTTATAATGTTAAACTCATAACAACAAAGAAAGAGTAAACGAAAACCCTTAGCGATTAATTTGTCAGAATATTCACTTTTTATCGGTTACTCCGTGTGATTTTCACGTTTGTGTATTGCTTTTCCACTCTTTCTTTGTTCTTCCTTATAAAAGAAAACGACCTGTTTTTATCCAAGTTGTTTTCTCTTGTAAAGATTTAATTTTTTTTAACATTTGGGATTACTATTTTAAAAATTATTATTGTTTAGGAGGGATAGCTAATAGCTTAGACACTTAATGAAGAGTTTTTATTACAATGGAGCGGATCCAGAAAGAGGTGAAAAACAAGAAATTTGGATATTAGTTTTTTAACTTTAGAAAAGGAAGAATAAAAATATAGTGGACATACAATTACAATAAAGGAATGCAGTATAGATTATTATACTTGCATTCCTTTGCCATGAAAATGTATGGTGTTAGTGCGTTATATAATATAAAAGTTGTCCTGAATTTTCTACCTATATTTTCTGTATTGAATTTTATCAATCCTGTTTATTAGTTAATTTAATGATGATTTGTTTAGGGATTCTCACGGTTATCTTTCCTGGTTATCATAATATGTTTTATCTGCGTATTTTTTATCATTTCCTTTTAGATAGGCTAAGATTACTTTTGGATTTTTAAGTAAAGCCCAGTCTCCATATGTATCAAATCTTCTGCATGAAGTGATCATTCCATTTTTAATTGTACCGAATTTCTTATTATTTTGCTTTCCCCACACTTTTAACCGTTTAGCGAAATCTGCATCTTCTGCCATAAGCATGTTTTCATTAAATCCGTTGATTTCCATAAAGTCTTTTTTATAGCACCAAAAAATCCCGACAGATATAGCTCCATACTTAAAAAGTAAGGGGATTATTATTAAAATTGCGGAAAAGAATATTCCTAAAGATATTCTTTCAATCTTCCCAGTTACCCCACCACCAATGTATTTACCTGAAGCTAAATATTTATCTACATTAGATAACATAGACTCTGCCATTTGAGTATCAGCATCTATAGTAATGATTATTTCTCCACTAGCTATTTTAGCCCCTGCATTTCGGATTTTAGACAAATTTTTATCGTTATTTTTTAATGTAATACAATTATAAGATTTTGCTATTTCCTCTGTTTTATCTGTACAACGATTTAAAACAACTATGACCTCAATTTGATCTTTATATGCTTCTGATGCCTTTGCAATTGAATCTAAACATTTCCTAATGTACTTTTCTTCATTGTGAGCAGGTATTATAATAGAAAACTTCACATCTTTTTTAAAATTGACTCCTGAAGGTTCATTTGTATCAGTCATAATATTCCCCCTTTTTATAAAGTGAATTTTAACTATACATAACATATATTAACATTTTTGAGGTTTTATTAGAGAAAGCAAAAATAAAATTTAATCGTTTTGAAAAAAGATGCCCCGTTTTATCCCTTTGGATTTTACAAATTGATTGAGTCTTGTATAATCAGTTACAGAGCGGGCTATAAGTATGCAAACTAGAGCCTTTAACATGTTAACAACGAAATAGGAACGGGAATATTCTGACTTCATTTCTAGTTTTTATAAAAAGGAACATCATATAGCTAATTATTTTCAAGTTCAGATTAAGAATAACTAAATGTATATAAGGAGCAGAATTTATATGGATGACGTTCTACAATTGTTTAGAGATGCACTATCAATAACGGAACAATTGTATAAAAAAGATGAGCAATTGTGGCAAAAATGGGTGTCTTATTATGTTGAGGTTGAAGCAGATAAAAGTAAAATTGTGACTTCAGAATACCTTTCTCCATCATTTTCAATGCTCGTACAGTGGCTAGAGCAACAACAAAGAAAAGGTATTTCTCCTCTAGATATATATAGAAATATTGATGAATATAGATTAATCATTGATGAGACAATAGGTGTCTTTATTGAACAAGAGTTTCGTAAAAATCAGACAGCTAGTAATAAAGTGCATACAGCAACAAGTGAATCAAATGCAAGCACATTGAATGAAAATTATTTAGAAGTGAATAACTCCGCAGTATATTATAAGTTAAGGGATGGAATAGCTAAAAATCAATTTGAAGAAGATGAAAATACACTGTTAAAATCATATCCTATTGAAACAAAGGATAGTAATGGAGTGGCACAGCTTTCCTCTCATAAAGATGAAGATCTAAAATTAACGAATATTGAAGAGGCAGCAAGATGGAATACATTAGTAGATGGTGTAATGAGTAATATGGATGATTTAACTGCAGATTGTTTAGATACCATCACGATTCAATGGTTGAATGAAGCAAAATCGCCCGATGAATTTATTGATTTTTCATATGAACAAGTTTTAGAGATGTGCAGTATTTCAAAGGCTAAGGCAAATGGTGTTGAATACTACAGGGTAGAAGATAAAATTAAAGTAGCGAAGCGGATTGCGGCCCTAGCAAGTATTTTTATATATCTAAATGATGACAATGAAGTAGTCGTATTAAATGATCGTGCTGAAACAGGTAAGCATTATGAAGTAAAACGTGAGGTAATTAAAAGACTATTCGTATTAGATTCTGTAGTTTTATGGAGAGATAAAAACACAAACGAATACATGGGAATAGAATCGTGCCGAATCAAACCAGGAAGTTTCTTATCTGGATATTTATATGGATCTAATAGTACTACCGCATTATTATCAAAAAAGGCACTTGAATATAATAGTTATAGACATAAATATCATAAAAGGTTAATTCGATATTTGACATGGCAATGGAGAATACGTCAAATGTTTTCTAGTTTACAAAGACCTTATTCCATAGGTGGAGATAAAGGTTTGTTAGCAGTTATGGGGATAAACCAGAAACAAAAACCGAATCGTATTCGCGAACAATTAGAAAATGTTCTTATGGATCTAGAAAAAGAAGAGGTAATTTCTCATTGGGAATATGATAATGGTTTAGAAGAAGAAAAACTAACAAAAAAGAATTGGTTTAAAAACTATTATTTACAGTTAGGAATAGTAATATTGCCGCCAAAAGAACTAATTAGTTCAATGGAAAACTTAGCAAAAAAGAAAACAATTGATACAATACATGAGGAAAATCAGCCAATAAAAATTGTAGAAAAACCATTAGATACAACTGAAAATGAACAAGTAATTAGAGAAAAAATAGAGTTTGTGCATATGAAAAAGAATATAACTATGCGAGAACTTTCAATTGAGATAGGTATATCGCAGCCTACTCTTTCTAGATTTTATAATAAAAAAACAAAACGTCTCTCTAGTACGGCGAGAAGCAAATTAAATCAATGGTATAAACGACAGTTAATCATTGATAAAATGTAAGTTGAAAATTAAACCTAAAAAAAGAGTCCTATTTCTAGGACTCTTTTTTTAGAGTATTTACATACTAATTACCAAATAAACTTGCCGTATCAAGATCATCATATTCATCATTCAAAACATTTGTTTCAGATTTAGAAACGTCTTCTTTTTTTTCATCTTCATTATCGGGCTTCTCTTCAGAAGTTCCAATTACTTCATTAGAAGATTTAATCTCATTATGGATGTTTTGATCATCATTTTTGATAATGAGTTTTGAATCATTCAATAGGACCCGTTTAACCTCATTTAAAAAATCTTTATCTTGAAGTAAGATCTCTCTTTGCATTTGTTGTTGAATCTTATAATCACCAACATCTTGTAAACCATGTTTATCAATAAAGTAACAGACAAGTTTATATAATGAATCTGCTATATTCCCTTGAGATTCAAACCATTTAAAGAACTCTTCATTCTCAATTTTTTTGAGATTCCAAAAGAAAGATTCTCTTTTCTTGTCAGCCATATTATCTCACCTTTTTTCGAGTAAGAATCTTCTTGATTACTTGCATCCCTCTAGCATTCATATCTACAGCATATTTTTCTGGTATCCATAATAAGTACATACCAACTTGCTCACAATACTCTAATAGTTGATTATATAACTCATCTTTAAAAGTAACACTTCCCCCACCGTATACACATAAAATTTCAGCTTCACTGGCGGTATTGCTTACATACTTTTCACTTGTATCTTCTAAGATAAGTTCAGCTTGTTCTACTTTTGTAATATTAAAGTACCCAGTTGCTTCTTCATAGTATTTATGATCTGGATCTTGAAGGATTTGTGAGAATTGTTGGCGTTTAATGTTTGTTCCACGTTCTTGGTTTAATAGCTTAACAGCTTCTTCTGTAGCGTGCCCAACTCCACGTCTTTCTCCACTACAAGCATCAATGACTGGATTTACACCAACTGTGTATATATACTCAGTTGTTCCATCACCAATGTCGCTATGTAAGATTTTTTTGTTCTTAAAGAAGGATTTTTCAACTGTCTCTACCTCAAGTTTGTCTTTATATAGTTTAATAAAGTCACTAAACATATCTTCTTCGCCTTCAAGGATTGCATATAAAGGAGGAACGCCTTCCTGGGTAATGTTTGCACTGTTGAATGTTAAGCTGACTGTTACTTGTTCTTCCCCTACATAAACAACTACAACATGATTTGAATTAGTAAAACGTTGCTCTAGGTGTTTTGCATTTACTGGTGTCCATTGGCTTGCTGGAATAGCTGAAATAAGATCAACAGTCACATTAATTGATTGTGGTAGTTGTTCAGTTCTTTCCCACTCAAGCTGAACGGATTTATTTGCAATTAGTCCTAGCATATTAATTAACGGCAAATCATCGTTATATTTTTGACCTACTTTAATGTTCATGTTTTTTGGGTTCTTCCCTGTCAGCATCGCTCGATTACCAATAAAGTACATACCAGATCTTCTAATTGATTTACTAGCAATATTTACAAACATATTGTCTACTAGATTAATCACATTTTTTTGAGTGTTTGTTTCTGTTACATTTGGCATTGAGTAAACGCTTTGATATACGTTTTTCATTTTTATGTATTCACCATTAATGTAACCTTTAAAAGAATCGTTCCCAATATCGCCTTCAATGTCTATATGAAGAGTTTTTCCTTTTGAATTCTTCATTATACATCACCTCTATAAAATTTATTTTTTATTTATATTTAATAAATATATTATACCTTAAAAATAGAGTAATTACAAGGTTTTGGACGGGATTAACCTTAATTAAATATCGATTAGATATAATTTAAATATAAAATTAATGTTTAAATGAATTCTTTTTATATTTAACGGTTGATTAATTAGGTTTCTATATAAAATAAATATAAAATAGATATTTATTTTATATTTATTAGAAATAAGTTCAGTTCGTTTGCTAGATTGATTGTTTTTATAGTTAATTGTATCTTTTGTAAGGCATTTATATAAACCTTGGAGAAGTTTTCTATATGAGTTGAATGAATTCCTTTAAGATATTCTTAGGAATTAAAGTTAAAATCAATAGTTTAAATTATAATCTACTTAAGAGAATTTGAAGTTTTCGAGGATGTATAAAATCCACTAACAGACAAACGTTATCAAAGTGTTAATTTGGTGTTTAATAATACATAAACGCTATACGTTATTATGGCGTTTATCCCTTTAATAACAACGTTTGTAAGGTTTTTGTTAACGAATAATAAAGTTGTTTTAAAAATAAAATAGATGTTTAAAAACAGGCTGTAAAATCGGATTTTTACAGCCTGTTCCTTGTATATATATAGCTAGAATAAAGCATGTTTGGATTTCAATTTATACTCTATCTTTATCGTTTTCCGACAGAAGACTCCTTCCTCAAAAATGTGAAGGTGTGAAACACCAATTTTAGGTGGGAGATGAATGTCGGTTGGGATAGGCCAACATGTTTGCCATCATTTACTTGTACAGATTGCTCTTTGAAAACTGAAGATGTGAGGTTGGTTGCAGAAAAACGTTGCAACCGTAAAATCTTCAACGTTCTATCGCCCACACTTGCCGAAGTTGCGAAAACCAAGCTAAAGTAGCGAATGTGGTGAGTCAACGTACAAGATACTTATGTTCTCACCGTAGGGACTACGGGTAGAGCCTGCTAAGATAACCGGTGGATAATCGGTGTTCGCAGGAATCTCCCACTTCAAACAGTCCGTTAGGACGTTAAGTGGTGAGTAGTTCAAAAACATCCATTACCCTAAACGTTTGAGAAATTAGCAATAAGTCTGGAGCAAAAGTAAGTCCATACGGGCTTAATTCCCAAGTGAGAAATTCAACACGCTCACTATACCAATAATCATAGCTTAAATCACCTGTACCCTCAGATCTGGAAAAATCACTTGTTACTTCATTCATTTTAAAAAAATCAATCTCTGTATATTTTATAATTGCTAATCGAGTATTGTCTCCAGCCAATACAATATCGAACTGACCAAACTTTTGAATTTCTTCTCCTTCAAGCCCGTAAACACAATGTGCAGCGTATATTTCTGTTTTGATTCCTTTTACATCTAAACTTCTTAATTCATCTCTCATTTCCTTGGAACCATCTCCAAACATCCATGCATCTGGAACACTTATGTTTAACTCATTTTCTCGCGCGCACATATGCCAATATTCTTCTATCTTATTAACTTATATTAGTCCCTCATCCCTATAATCTCTCAATATTTTAGAAGAACATGTAAGCTATTAAATATATTAATTTAGGATATTTTGATTTCTCTGATCCATGTAAATAATGTGAGTTCCCAGTTTACATAATAACATTCGGCATGACCCTCTAGATTTAGTGTAATAACTGATAGACAGCTTAAGTTATAGTGTCCAAAAGTAATAATGAAAGCATTAATTAGAGCGAGTAATTTGTATATGAACCAACCTAATTATTTAAGTTAGAATTCATTTTTTAGTAAATAAAGTAGTTAGTTGGATCTGAAAGTTTAATACTTTCAAGAGGATGTGATGTTTTAGAGAATGTAACTAAACCCCCTAAGGCATAAACGTTATCAAAGTGTTATTTTGGTGTTTAAGAATACGTAAACGCTATCCGTTTTTGTAGCGACTATCCCTTTCATATCAACGTTTATGAGGGCTCATCTATTTAGAGGGATGCGACTTGTATTAAGATTGCTTAGAGATAATGATAAGAGATTTGCTGGTAAAGCTGAAAGTTGAGAATCTAGAAAGTTTTGTTTGTGAAATTTAGGGACGCTTTATTTTAAATGCAACTACAAATTTAAAATAAGCTAGCATTCTATATTCGTAATAAAGAAACGTAATTTAAGTATTCAATATATAATTTCATTACAACAAGATTAAAACGAATACAGAATGAACGCTTGTGAAGTGGTAAATTAACGTTCTAATGAACGTGAACGCTATGCGTTCATAACCCGTTAAACCCGTTGTGTTATGGGGTTAAGGCATTCTTACTTAAATTCTATAATATAAAAATATTAAAAAGTCAGGGCGTTACAGCGTCTAACCAAGCTTTCCGAAAAATCGCTGGAATTTTGATGGTTTTGAAAATAACGATCAATACATTGATATTAATTAATACCGAGGATCTTTGAGATTCATAGGTAAGGCCAAAGAAATATATAAATACTTCTAATTGTTGAAATGGTGGAAGTACCTTAAACGCAATAAAATTGAAAGTAATACTCTAAATTTTATACAAAATTAAATTTAAATTTGAGTTGAGGAATAACTATATAGAATTGAAGTATATAAAAACTAAAATTTATCGTGAACGCTAGGCGTTTATGGTGCGTTAATCCGTTGATATTAAAAGAATTAAGATGAATTTGATATGTTTGAATTAAGAAAAGGTTGAGAAAAAGACAGTTTTTTTTGGCTTTTTCAACTAATAATATTATTAATTGAAATTAAGTGATTTTCTCTTTATTATACTTAGGTGATATGTATGAACTTTTAATGAGTATTAATTAGATGTATATTAGTAAATATACGTTTTACTTTTGAAGTTAAATAGGTATTAAAGACAGATATAAGAGGGATTCTTTTTAATGATGTATATTTAGCATTGTGAAGGTGATTTGAAAAATAAAAAAAAGCGGTAATTACCGCTTTTTTTTATTTGGGAAATGTGTTTAAAAGAAAATCGCCCAATTATTTTCGATTAAACAAACGTTGAATGAACGTTTGTTTAATGTTATCTTGTTGTTCTTGGCGATCCTCATTTAATAATTGAATGGCTTTATCCAGTTTTTCCTGTAGTAATTGGATTTGTAAATCTTTTTCTTCTTTTTCTGAGCGTTCTTGTAATAATAAATTAATAATATCTTGGTTTTGTTGTACAATTTTTTCTTGCTGGTTAAACATATAGGAAAACTTATCTTGAATTATTGAAATATCTGTTTGTGAACGTTTCTGAAGTGTTACCTCAGTTTCGTTTTCTTCCTGAACACCATCCGTTTTCGGAGCGTTTTCTTCGATTGTCTCCATGCTTCGTGTAGCGGCCTCTTCTAATTTCCAGTTTTGATTTAGGTATTCCTTCATTTGTTTTAAAATATCTATATCATTTTCATAATAAATTCGTTGGTTACGTTCATTTCTTTCAAATATGTATTCCATTTTTTCTAGTTCAATTGACCATCTACGAAGTGTATTAGTGTTTATATCCAGTTGCTTTGCTACTTCTTGTGCAAAATATCCATATT
Organism: Bacillus cereus group sp. N24; assembly: GCF_016483345.1. Classification (NCBI taxonomy): domain Bacteria; kingdom Bacillati; phylum Bacillota; class Bacilli; order Caryophanales; family Bacillaceae; genus Bacillus; species Bacillus cereus group sp. N24. The sequence goes on along the minus strand of NZ_JAEHCA010000044.1, from coordinate 10,212 downwards.
CCAAACTTCACACCTCCATTATTTGTGTGTTAGATATTCTTTCTTTATTAGAAGGATCATTCCTCTAATAATAAAAATCTTTATTGGTCACTCTGTAAGAAGCGTTACTACCTTTAAAATGTTTTCAGTGTAGATACTCGTGTGCTAGATTAGTCTATATATCTAGTATTAATGTTAATTAAATTATAAAGGTTATCCGTTTTGATAACGTTCACCTTTGGAAGTAAAAAGATATTGAGTAGACAATACAATAACTAAAGAATTACTTGAAATTTTATTATTAAAAGTTTGTTTCCAATATAAGAATTTTACTAGATATATGTGCAAGAATCAAAGTTTTCATTAATAGAATTAGTATCTAGTTAATATTCTTTTAATTCGAAATATAAGGAAAATTAATAGGGATGTATTGAACGCTATGCGTTTAAATAGCGTTTTACTAGTAAATAATAATACTCAATGTGAAATAGAGATACTTCTAATGAAATTTTTGTTCCTCAAAATGGCTTATAAGGTGTTTTAAACTTTTACATAATCTACAAAGTATTAGAGGTATTTAATCTTAAACAAAAATAATGCTGCTAGGTTATATTTAATAGTTTATGTTTTTTTAGTATGGTCGATCTTTTTAAAGTGCATTCAATAGCTAGTGATATTCTTTAGAAGTGGGGGAGGAAGGGGGAGGCATATAGATTCCATTTGAAATGAATAGAATTTTATCAGATTTTAGGGAAGCTGATTACAGGCATCTACATAATCATTTATATATTTTGCAAGTTGAATCGGATTCCCTAAAATTAGACAAAAGAGAAAGAATTCCAGAATGCTATATTAAATAAATCTTGTTTTAAAAAGTAAAACCATTAATAACATTAGAATAAATAATGATGCTTTTAAACTTACTCTAGCAAGCTATTCAGCATTTTCTCTTAGTAAATTTCAAGTTTAATTTGATAGTTAAAGAGGAGCTAACTATAAATATATTATGGTTAACTGTATACGTAGATTGCCTGGAACTTCAAAATACAAATCCTATAAGATGATTTGTATTTTGAAGTTTCTTGTGTCGAAAAATAGCAAGTTTATGACTGTTTATAAGAGGATATGACAAATAGCCTTGCTATGGTTGATTTTTTTAGCAAGGCTACAAACTAGTATGATTTTTTAAATTTAATTACTCTCTTCTAAAAAATTATAGAAAACAAATTCTCTTTTTTTATTTAAACCATGCAGTGATTTCTTTTCTAATGCGTTTTGATTTCTTCGTTCCCAGTTTTGTTTAGATTTTTGCCCAAACATTTTTATAAAATGTGCAGGATTGCTATTTTGAGCTTCATTGTATTGGAACCATTGCACACATTCTTCAAAATCCCATCTAGCATAGCGGTCAATATAATGTGGCATCCTTAAAGCAATTGTATATGCATCTTTTTCACTAAGATGATCTAGTTCTTGGCTTAAAATGTAGTAATAAGCTTTTCTCTGATCCTCACTTAGATAGTCATCTAAATCTTGTAATCTGTTATGCTTTTCTTTTAATTCACAATCCTTATCTGATTTTTCTTGTTTATTTATGTCGAAAACATCTAAAGAATTAGACGAGACTTGTATATCATTCTTTAGATTTTCAGGATTGGCTACAAAATTTTTCTTAAAGAGTTTTTCACGTAGAAATTTAGTGAAAGTAGAGCACACATCAATTGCTAAAGCCCATTTTATCTTAAAATATTCAATGATTTTTAAATAGTTGTTATGTATGGTTAATATGTAAATTGAAGGGGCAATCTTACCATGTCTTCGCACTTTAATTTGTTGGCATACGCCCAGATCTTGCAGCCATGTCAACACGTAGTTAATGACTGGTTTTGAAATGCCTGATTTTTTGCTGATGTGTTCTTGCCTAACTTGACTATAGCCTTCTTGTACTAAATAAGATAAAACAGTCTCTAAGGCTTCATATTTTCTTTTGGTAAGATAATCTTTAGTGGTAACACCCTCATATTCTAGGACAATAGTATCAATATAAGTAGTAATTTTCTTTATTGCTTGATTTATAGCTCCAGAAGTCTTTGATAAGTGTTTGATACGTGGACTTAATTCAGCTTTTGCTCGACTGAGCAAAAAAATTTGTAAAATCACAAAAAAACCTCCTATTTCTCCCACTAAACACATACAGAAAAACATGGAAAAATAGAGGTTCTTATTCACATTAAATTCACTTTATGTTATAATTATAGTCATAAGCGAACATTAAAAAATGTTAAATAAGACCCTTGCTATTATAGGAGTTTTAAATTGGTTCATGTCGCCAAACTAGAGACCAATTTAAAACTGAGTATAGTGGGGTTTTTTTTATGTGTACATATTTTTAAAAAACATTTTCTCTTCAAAATACAATCTTTCTATCTATCTTATATTGTTATTAAAATAATATCAATCCCCTTAAGTAGCCTTTGTTATCCCATCTGTAAAAAAACATTTTAATTCATTTAAACATATCTGTATTTAAATGTTTATACCTCATAATTTTTTCGAATTTTCGGATAAATAAATATAAAATTTTAAAAATGGGCACTTTACACATAACTATAAGGTCTTCGTGTTAAAATATTTTTAATTATGAAATTTGTGAAAAAATATCAGATAATATAATGACAAGTTTTGATTACCCAATGATTAAATTTAATTATTAACCTCCAAGAATATACTAAAATACTACACTATAGATTAAAACGTCTTTTTAATAATTTATATTGGGTGATGTGTCTTGTGCTTGGAAGGGGGCTTTACATTGGAGAATTTAATGGGGAAATTGTCGAAAATTAAAGCTGAAAAGAAAATCAGTAGTAGACAACTAGCAAAGGAAATTGGAACAAGTAAAACAACAATTGATAACGGACTTCAATGTAAAACAGAAGAGTTTAAATTTGAGGTTTTCTTAAAATTAGTTCAAGTCATTTGTGATAATTTGGAAGAGCAAAGAAAAATCATTCATGAATATATTCTTCTTTGTAAAACACCATTAAATGTACAAAAAGCATTATGCTATTGCCAAGCAATGGGAGAATACAAAGTAATAACGGATATTATAGAAAAGCATGCTGATACAAAGGGATTAAAGAAGTACATAACAGTTTATAAAATACAGAATAAAAGAAATCAAAATATAGCAAGAGGTCAGCAACTTCTGGATGAGATGTATACTAAAGATTTCTCTTCAGATACAGTGTGTCAAGCAGCTTTAAATATCTTATATATGGAAGCAATGTACGATAAGCAAAATTATAATGCGGTTATTCCTTATGCTGATCGTACCAATGTTATTTTAAAAGAAGTGAAACAAGAGTACGTTAAGAGATGCATGCAGATGAAATATAAAGAGCGAATGGCTTATATATATTTAATGAGAAATGACTTAGAAAGATGCCGCAATACATGTTATGAAATTTTAGACTCTGAATTGGATATTTCCATTATCAAGGCTACAGCTTGGTGCTGTTTAGGAGAAAGTTTTACGTTTGAATGTCCATCTACGGCTGAGAAGTACATTAAGAAAGCCATTTCTCTTTGTGAAAGTATTCAAGTTCCACAAAAAACACAAAAGTATTTAGCGTTTCATACCACACTAGCGCATTTGTATATAGAAAATGGTATTAATTTAGATGAGATAAGATTTGATCTTATTCATTCGTCTGAGAAGGCTTTTTTTGAATGTATGCATGGTGATTGGGAAAAAGGAACTAAACTATATGAAGATCTGAGAAAGGATGGTAAAAAATTCACGGCTTTCCAGCAGTATTCGTTTTCAAAAGTAAATAATGATATAATAGGATTAAAGGAATCGTTAGAATCTTTTGAATTAACAGGTAATATTTTTTATTCGCAATACGTCAAGAAAGACCTATTAAAAGAAGAGGTGAAGTCAAGTGAATAAATTTTTAGCGGTTACGTTATATACCGTAATGTTATTGACATCGTTTTTTCAATTAGAAACACCAGATTCACAACATGCAAAAGCGCAAGATACAAATAAATATGTTATGCAAAGGATGGTCGACCCCGGTGGTGGTTAAGCCGTTTAAGCAAGAAAGACGCTACTAAAAAGTAGCGTCTTTCGTACTTTATAATGGTGGCTCATTATTAAAAAGCGTAAAAATTTCGTGCCACTAACACATACAATTTGTGCAAAATACGGGAGGTTTACAAGATGAATCTTAATCAAGAGTGGTTTAATGAAATGATTAACCAGGATAATAATATTTTAGAAACTTATCGTGAATTATTACTGTTAATTGGAAGTTTTCAAGAAAAATAATGCCTTTCAGCTATGTTTTAATTTATTTTTAGTCTCAATTCTGTGCGTTAAGTATTTTGCATACTCAATTAACTCATTTTCTAATAATGGTTTATCTTTATCAGGAATGCTTTTATAACTTTCATACAAATCTTGTGCTAAACGTTCTACAATTAATTTTCGATCTTCAGTTGTAAGAGCTTCACTATCACCAATTTTATGATTTAGGAGTCGATCAGTACTTACATTGAAATAAATGGAAATCTTTTGGAGCATTTCAAAACTTGGCTCTTTCCTGTTATTTTCCCAGTTGGAAATAGTACTACTAGCGACTCCTAAAACAGCACCAAGTTCCTTCATATTTAATCCTTTAAGTGTTCTTAGAATTCTAACATTTTCCCCGAAATAATTCTGTATCATCTAGTTCACTCCAATCGATATTTTCACCTTTAGGATATTAATTAACTTCTTAAGGTGAATTAAATTCACCTTAAGGATAGAAAAGTATCCCCAAGGGATTGACATTCTACTTTAAGGAGAATAGAATGTGAGTAAGGGGGTGAGAAATTGACTATTATACGCAATATTAGAGAATCAAAAGGGTTATCAATTCAAGAGCTGTCGGATGCTTCTGAAATACCCATGAAAACTCTGTATCACATTGAAACTGGTACCAAAGGAGTTATTGAAAATAGGGCAAAAGTTCTTGCTGATATTTTCAATGAGCCAATTGAAAAACTGTTTTTTGCTACGTACTATCGTGCAAGATTAGAATAAAACAAATTTCATTTACTCATTAAACAATAATTATACATCTATATTGTAAATGAACAATACAGAAAAGGGGTAACATAATTAATTTTTTAAGTTGATAAAACTGAAAATTTAGTTTTTGGCTAACTTTATAAATTGCATATCATATGAGGAAGCTGTTAGTCATGTTGAAACGTTCAAGTCAAATGTTACTCATTACAATAACTGCGCTCCTTGTAGCATTAAACCTCCTATTTCCGACAACAATAAACTTCTGAACTCTGAAGCTTCCATATGGATAGTAGACATATAAAGAAACATCCGCACCAGACGGATATTACGGAAGGAGGAAATACTCTCTTTTAAAATTAAAGAAGTGGGTCGATTTATTAAGTACATGGTAAAGGATTAGAAGAAACCGACACGAACTACACCAGAGACACCACAATCAGAACAATCATAAAAACCGAAGCAATCAGAAGCGTCGCAACCACAGGTACCGGAACAACCAAAAGTAACCGGAAAACCTGTCATTCCACACTAGAGAAACCACTACAGATTGTTATAAAACCACAACCACAACCACAACAAACACCAAAGAAAATTGGAATTTATCTTCCAACAACAGGCGGAAAAGCCGAAAATCCTTACTTAAAATGGATCAGTCTTGCATGTGTTGTACTTGGCTTAATTGGAGCCGTATTTGCAGTTAGAATCCGTACGAAAGCTCAATCGTGATATAAAAGAATATGAACCTCATTTTAGTGATGTAGCTGAAAATCCGTTAGGCCTCGTTATTGGATGTCGGAATGCATGTTTACTCGTCATTCCCATTTGGACAGTTATTTTTTGGATAGAGAGCAAGATATAAGAAACCGAGAGGGAGATGATATGAGATGTCAGAAATCTACGTCGGTAAAATAAAAAAATTAGGGAAACTTGGGGAAGCCGTGATGCGGTGCAAGAATGCTTGGCTTTCTAAAGAACTTATACAAGGTATTTCAATCGCTCAAACTGTAATCAAGCTGAAAGAACGGTATGATTTCTGGATAGAATCCGCTACGAACTTACTAGCAGGAATTATTTTGTACTTAAATCAACGACATGGAGATTTCTATTATTTAGATTTAGAAAAGGTTAGGGAATTTGTACAACAAGCAAAAGAAAAAGATCCCTATCTTTTGGAGTTAAGTGAGTTATTGAAGAAAGATCATCCGGCCTATCAAATGTTTAGCGTATTAGCCTTATCAGCAAAAGAAACAAGGCAAGGCACAATCAGTACACTTTTACGAATTTTAGATGAGCAGCAAGAACAATATGAAAAATTAGAGAAACAGAGAGAGTATCTTGGGTTTCAGTACTAGTTATTAGTGGAAAATGAAATAGGAAGGAGTGCAACGTATGTTAGGTGTAGCTAAGAAGTATACAAAGTTGATTAGAGTGTTGAAAGAGCTGAATGAAAGGGAAAAGGTCGCAGGCGTGATAAAAGCTCGTTTTGGGGCGTATAAATCAGTCATAGAAGGTGTGAAAGAAACAACAGATGATTTTATTTTCATTTTTGATCCGAAAGGCAACTTTTATGAAGATACTCATCAAGAAAAACGAAAACAAGGATATCAAATCATCAAACATGATTTACTAACTGGTTATGAAACACTACAAATGGATCTAAAACAAAAATCCGTTGTGTACATCAGTGTAGAAACGGAAACGAGTACGTATCAAGAGAGAGGGGAAGCATTATCAAATTTTCTTCAATATCTAACAGAATGCAAGAATATAAGACCGATTCACCTGGTATTTCATCAATATGATTTGTACCCAATCCCTCATATGGAGCAGTTTTTAAAAGAAAGCGCAACATACCACATTCAGCATTCAATTGTAGTTGAATCTCAATCCGCATTACAGCACATATACGGAAAAGAGGCAGCACAACGCATTATAACCTCGTATAACACAACAATCCTAGCATGATATGAAGCACTCGTTCACTATTTCGTCCTATCTAGATGGCTAGAAAACTAGACAAGGGAGAAGCGTTTTTCTCCCTTCTTTATCAAAATAGGAGGCGTTCATATGGGAAAAGAAAAAAGACTCACATTTTATGATATTGCCGCATCACAAGCTCACAGTGTTAAAACTTTTGATGGAAAAACATACGAACTGAAAGGTACCATCGCAATTGAAAATAGCACAGGAAGCATCGAAAAGGTAGCTCAAATTTATTATCAAGTGCGCTCGGTAAGAGATGAGCATCAAAACTTAATTGCTAAACGAAAAAATAAACATGCGGAATTAGTAGCTGTAAAACAAAAGTGTAAATAAAAAAAGCGATTTTGAAGTGTGCTGAGAATATAGCACAAAACAAGTTGCTCTTTGAAAATTTGAATATATATATTGCGTATCTTTTCCTTTCCGTAATGATGTAGAAGGATGATATACGGCTTTCAATATATATGCGTGCTTCCCTTCGAAAGGTCACTAGAGGGGGTAGGTATACGATTATCGTTGGGTGAGTAAGATCGTAAAACTCATCTGTGACCACTGGGAAATGCATTGTATCAAAGACCTGTTTGTGTCAGTACTCGTGAGGAATAACCCATTTTGACATTCTAAAGAAGCGAGGAACATCACAACAGTAGATACATAAGGTTCTACGTTCACGCCAAAATACGTAGTGCGGTATTGGGCATATAGAAGCTAGGTCGGGATTAGTCTCTATACGCATGCCAATACAGGGTTCGTCATTCCAGCCATAAATGATATTTCCGTTTTATACACTTATTTCTTATAAATGTTATGAAATAAAGACAGATGTTTAAGTTTAAATGTGTCTCATCACACTTCAAAATCGCTTGTAAAAATTTGATATAGGGAGGAACATACATGAGTCGTAAAGGGTTGATCATTTCCGCTGTTGTTGGACTGTTAATTGCAATTGGTATTGGTTCAACATTTGTCTTTAGCTCGGGAAAAGGGGAAGTAATGGAACTTAGTCCGTTAGAAATGAAGAAGTTCATGAGTGAGGATGGAACAGGTTTTGTTATGTTGAATTCTAATATGAGGCATAGTAATGATTGGATTTTTCTTGTAAAGAATATAGCTGAAAAGGAAAAGATTCAAGTAAGAGGATTGAATGAAAATCGTGAGGACATTCCAGGTTCCAGTAATCCTCATGATTGGGGCTTATCACAACGAAGGGATTCTCTCGCTTATTATGAAAAAGGAAAACTGAAAAAAGATATTGATTTTTCTAAGTTTAAAGAGTCCGAACTTGAAAAAGAAGTTACCTATTTTGTCCAAAAATGCAAAGAACAATATCAGAAGTAATCACATAATCATTGAAAGACCTGTGGTGTGATGTCAAGTAGGTATTTTAGTACTTGAACTATTAAATCTAGTATTACAGCTTAAAAAAGGCAATAGGAAACTAGACCATCAACTAATTGTAAATTAATGGTATTTAAAGGGAAGGGAAAATGTCGCTAGATATCATCTATCAACGCCCCTTCCAGGCGCGTAAATTTGGTTATTGCGTAGTAGCGCATCAACCAAACGCACAAATTTTCTTGCAGTTAAGACGAGGGCACGTTTGTGCTTATGTTTAGGCACTTCTGCAGACTTTTTCGTATAATAATCACGATATTCAGGTACATGACGTCTTACGGAGTTGGCGGCTTCAACTAGGTAATAACGTAAGTACGGATTTCCTGATTTTGTTAAGGATGTATTTTCTGCAGTAAAGCGACCAGACTGGTATTTTTTCCAGAAGAGGCCTGCATATTTTGCGATACGTGTTTCATCGGCAAAGCGGTCAATTTGACCAATCTCAGCGACAATACCTGCCGCGAATACAGGACCTACACCAGGAATACTGTCAAGGGTTTGCGGTAACGTTGACATCAAACTTTCTATACCTTTCTCAATCTCCTTAATTTGAGCTTGATAGGTGCGCATAATCTGAATAGAGGTGCTTAGTAAGAGATCAATAGAATCTTCTACGACTTTGCTTAATCTATACGAACCTTTAACAGCTTTTTGGATGGATTTCGCTACGTCTTCTGGATTACCAAAACGCTTTTTTCCTTTTTCCTGAAGGAAAAAAACGAGCTCTTGTAAAGGCATTTGAGCCATTTCTTCTAAACTAAATCGTTCTAGAAATAATTCCATCATGGCATTTCCGAATACAGAGGATTCAACGTCTTGAGTAAATTGGCTGCATTTCAATCCTAGGTGTTGAAGAAAATGTTGTTTTTCTTTCGTCAAGGCATGTACGAGTTGATAGCGAGAACGAGTTAATTGTTGTAAGGCCATATATTGTTCTTCTTTTACAATAGACATCGTATGGCGACCAAAACGAACATAGTCTGCAATGACAAATGCATCAATTGTATCGGTTTTATCCATTTCCGGATAGCTTTTTTTAAAATTTGAAATTTGTTTTGGATTAATCATAAATACCTGAGAACCGTAGGTTCTAAGTTCCTTGTCATTATGAAGGAACATGGCTGGGTGGTAGCTATAAATTGATGTAGATTCTAATCCAATCTTAATGATTTTACAATTGGATTTAGAAGCTGTGTCTAGAATTTTTTTCTTTAAAATCAAAGCGCCAGGTAAATCATTTGTAATAGTGAATGATTGTAAACAATCCCCTTCACCATTTAAAAAACAAATTTTCGCATCTTGAGAGCTCACATCTAAACCTACAAATAATTTCATGAGAAAACTCCTCCTTTCTTTTAGAATCACTGGAAACTTTCTTGGACGTCTGGGGATATCCCTAGTGTGATCGCTGACCAACATCCTCGTGTATAAGAACTTATTCTTACTCCAAAAGCCGCCCTAGCGCTACTAACAGCTAGGTTTGAAGTAAGGGGAACAGCCTGTGAGTAGGAAGCATAAAGCGAACACTGGGAAACAGTCTTTCCTTGTAGTTATATCTACAGGTGGTGAAGGAATTGTCCCAAATGATCCTTACTTTCATTATCTAGGAATATCCTCGGACGTCCAAGAAAATATAGATTAAATATGTCCGACAAAAAGTAATTAAACATAATATACGAGGTGGTGATATAGTGGCGATTACACAGAGGGAATTAAAAAAAGAAAAAGATATGGTAGCAAACCTATTAAGAGCCAATGGTCAGGATTATAACCAT
>NZ_JAEHCA010000043.1:0-25544 GCF_016483345.1 Bacillus cereus group sp. N24 | reverse complement strand
GTAGAGAGGAGTAGTGTTATCAAATTTTTGCGTATTTAAAAAGCCAGTAATACCAAGGGTTTTCGCGTTTTCATCTTCTATTTTTTTCACGTTTTTTTACAAAAAGTGATTTTTTTATAAAAAAGTGGCTTCAACCCTTACCAAGTGGGCATTTTTACGCCTTTTTTATCTCGAAATCATACACCTCTAAATTAGTATTCATGTGCGTATCTACTTCGTATTCGAATACCTCATTAGGAATATATGTGAACGTTGTTCCCTTTGAATAACGCCCTCTATCAGTCTGAAAAGTAATAACCCCTTCATCTTTCAACGCCTTTATTTGCAATTGAAACGTTCTGTAAGAGACCCCTAAAGCTTCCGCTAAGTCTTTTTGCTGTATTTGAGCGCCATCATTTTCACGAATCCAAGCAATAATTTTTTCACGCACAGCCTGTCCACGCTGATAGATACGGTCTTCATCACCTTTTCTTATATAAGAGGATTTCCATAGATTAAAAGGAAATTCGTATCCGCTCAAAAAGTATATCCACTCTTTGGAGGGACCGCTATACTTTCCAGAAAAAGCACTTTTAACAGCCTTAACAATCTCTTTCCTTTTGAATTTACCATTCTTAGAAGTGATACGCCCATCGTTTACAAGATTGAACCAATTGCCCCCAAGAAAGTCTATCGCCTCTTTATCGCTTTTTCCCAGCGCATAATATAGTAAAGCGATGGTAAAGGCTGCATTGTTACGATAAGCCGTAAATTCAGCTTCTAGAAGGGTTTTAATGCTCTCATGATTCATAATTTGTTTCTCTGAAAACGAAACTATATTACCCTTATATTCTCTTCTCTTTTGCTCCAACATTTCGTTGATACGTTCATCTTCCAATACATGAGCCAATTCATCAATATCATATATATCATCCGTATATTGGTAGATTTTTCGTCTTGGAATACGGAATAGGTGAACAGCATCCGTAGAAGCAAAATCAGCACCCGTCAAAATCGCCATACGCTTCACAACAGACTCGTAATAATAGATTGATTGCGGAGTACCGCCCATGGGTTTTAAGAGAATACAGATTGCATAATGCCCCTTGGTTTTTGTAGCCCATATAAAATTCACTTGTATTTCTAACTCATTTAATATCATTGCAGCCAACTGATCGGCAGTAAAATTTCGTTCCGTTCCATCACGCGTTAAATCAAATTCTAAAATAATTGCCGGAAGCCAAATAACTTCTTCCTTTGTTCTGCTCTTATGATGCCAATAAATTGCCGGTGTGAAGTAAGTAAAGTTTTTCTTCTTTTGAATAACTTTTTCAAGATCATCACACTTAAATTGCTTATCTAATGTTCTATTTACCAAGAATGTACGACGTTTCTCAGCTTCAAGCAAGTTACGATAAATCATTTCAAACATAACATCAGAGTCTACTTTACTATGAACCAAGTAAGGTTGAAACAAACTTTCCGGACGTTCTTTAATATCTTGCAAGAACTTCTTATGTATGTCTGCTAGATATGACACATATTTTTCCTCCCTCGCTGTAAAAACAGACAAGAGAACACCGACCAACCTTCTACTATTAAATACTTTCTCTTATGTTACATAGCATTTATTTCTTTAAAAAAGGTATCTTTACTAGCTTGACGAACATATCTTTAAACGCTACTATATACATAGAAAAGTAAAAATTATAACTATCATTAACCAAAGAGATTGAGAATACATTTCTCCCTGATTTTTTGGTTGGTGCTCTCAGAGAAACACGAAACCTTCCGCCAAGATTGAGTCGTGTTTTTTCTTTTTTTGTCTAAAAGCTGATCTATTCTGGTCAGCTTTTTTTCATGTTCTATACTCTACTATTACAGAAAACACTTGAAAAAGCTAGACCGATTTCGACCTTTTTTTACTTAATTCGTCTCAAAAACTTTTTACCTATATTATTCGACAAAATGCTTCATTTCCTTGTTAGTAGGGCATAATTAAAAGAGAATCAATGCGTTGCAAAATCAAAATAAAATATAAAATATTTCACTTTTTATCCAAATTCGTTCCGAAAAGAACTCTTAAAAACCACTTCCTGAAAATCCGGAAGCGGTTCTTATAAACCATGTGGAATGTAAATTCTCTAATTACAACCCTATTTTTCTTTCTTACATCAGCTTCATTAGAACTACGTGGAATGTATTACTTTGCAACGCTTCATTCCTTTACTACAATACAAAATTATTAAGATCCTCTTCTATCTCTTCAGCGGTAATCCCGATATACGTCATAGTAATTTGTGGGTGACTATGATTTAGAATGTTTTGTAGCTTCGCTACATCTTTAGTTTGTTTATAAAACCAATAGCCGAAGCTTTTTCTCATGGTATGAGTTCCAACGGAATCTAATCCGGCCATATCTGCCGCCTTTTGAAGCTGTCTATATGCTTGTGTAGTTGTAATAGCCTTATCACCCTTTCTTGACGGAAACAACCACTCTGAATCAACAGTGCGTATGTATTCTTGTATTTCATCGTATATGTTCGATAGATTTAATTGTCTTGCTTTTTTAGTCTTACCCTCCCGGATTACAACCTTCTTTTTCTTCCTTACATCAACTACCTTCAGTTTCAATAAATCACCTACGCGCAGCCCCGTATTCAATCCCAATAGAAATAAGATATAATCCCGTTCGCTACAATGCCTTTTTAAAGCCCACTTCATGTCTGCTATTTGTTCTTTGCTTCTGATTGGCTGAACATCTTTAATTTGATTCATTTTAACAACCTCTTCCCTAAAACCAGTAAAATCAACGATTTGAATGTACGTTATTTCTCAATATATATATCATATACCAATAATCCATATAAATCTATTAAAATAGGCATTTCCAATGTATGTTTTTATTGATTTTCATACATTCATAAAAACATAGTTATCTTTGGATAAATTTATCCATTTTTCTATGATAGCAATAGAATAGGTTAACGAATTATTCGTTTTTCACAGAATTTCAAATAATGATGCTCTAAATAATATTAGATTTTAACCAATTCTATGATAAATCTCCAAGTTTATAAGTTTATTGTTTACAAAAAATATAGTTATAACCTAGGTATGATTTAACAATGCTCTATTGAAAGTTACTTATAACGCTATAAAGGTTTACATTTCTGAAAATTAAAACTAATATTTAGGATGGGGAATTAAGTAAGAAGGGTGTGGTTCTATGTCAAAGAAAATCATTTTATCAGGGTGGGAGTTAGTGTTTCATTTATTTTTGTCTTTTGTTGGTATATTAGCGGTTGGCTCTCTACCAGTTCTATTTAAGGGTCTTGCAATAGATATTCCAGGTTATTTTAATAGTATTTATAGTATTTGTGAAAAGTTACTACTACACGCTTCATCTATGCAGTACGGTAAAAAGATTCAAAAGGATTTGTTTCCGCAAATATTTTTTCACTATAAGGAGACGATGATTATTTTAACAATATCATTGTTAGTTTCCTTGATTGTATCATTTCTATTAGTGCACATAATCTTGAGAGTAAACATCAAATGGCAAAAAAGGATTAAAGAATTTATGTTATTCCTTCAGTCATTACCTGATATATTGTTTATCGTGGGTTCTCAATTGTTGGTAGTATGGATATTTCAAAAAACTGGTATCATGGCAGCACAATTAGCTGGTTTAGGAGATCAGAAGGTCCGACTCTTGCCGATTATATGTTTTTGTATCCCTACCGTTATATTGTTCGTTAAATTCTTGCTATTAAGATTCGAGGACGAGTTGAGAAAAGACTATGTATTGTTTGCATCTGCAAAAGGTATGGATCGTCTTCATATTTTAAACCATCATGTACTTAGGAACGTACTATTAAGTACCTTGTTCTTTGTAAAAGCAAATATATGGTTTATGCTCTCTAACTTATATATTATCGAAGCGATTTTCAATACACTTGGGTTCTTCGATTTTATTAAAGAATACCAAAGTATAGAAGTTTTCACGGTTGGATTAATGCTGATTTACTTACCTATATTTTTGTTTTTCAAATGTTTTCATTGGTTGGTACCTGCTGCGATGAAGGAGAAAATATAATATGTGGAGCTATTTAAAGCGTGATAAAAGATTTTGGATAGGTGGTTTATTCTTAACAATATTAATGATCCTAAGTATAGGGAATACGATTTTTAACGATGGAAATATACACAAAGTAATCCTTCAATATGATAAAACTGGTTATCCTGAAGTACCTCCATTCCCACCTTCTCTGCAATTCTTATTTGGAACTGACAGATCGGGGTATGACTTACTCAATTTGATAATTGAGGGAGCTAAATGGACTATTGGTTTTGCCATCTTGGTAGCATTTTTACGAATGTTGTTAGGTATCGTAATCGGCTTTTTACTTGGTGCATATGTCAAAAGAGGTTTTAAAAAAATAGAAGCATTTTTTGATAGTTTTACAATCGCCCCTATGGTTATGATTTGCTATTTCATATTATCAGAAGTTCTAATCTATACAAGTGGGACTATACCAGCTCCATTTTACCAAAGGATTCTATTCCAGTTGGGTGTGATTGTTCTTTTAAGTGTTCCAACACTGTCATTATATGTTGCAAATGAAGTAAGGAGATTGCAAACTGAAGAATTTGTTGAGGCAGCAAAAATACTTGGCGGTGGGAAATTATACATTGTTATGAAGCACATTCTTCCTCATTTAGTTCCAACATTTATAATCATGCTTATGCAGCAATTTGTTCAAACACTGACATTGTTACTACATTTAGGTTTACTAAATTTATTTTTTGGTGGGACAGTTCTTTATGGAACTGAAGCTGAGTCGGTAACGCATGAGTGGACTGGTTTAATTGGAATGTACTATCCTTCTCTATCTTCAGACACTTGGATTCCAATGATTCCGATAATATTCTTTAGCTTAACGGTTCTGGCTGCGAATAAAATAACAGATAGTATTCAGGAAGCTATTGAAAAAAAGAGAGCAGGTATTATACCGGAAGAGATGCCGAATGCGAGTATTTCACAAGTGCCTGAAAACGAATTATTTACATTCAAACATCAGGTATAAGCATAGACTTTAATTTTCACTTATAGAGGTATACGCACATCCCCATCAACTTAAGAGTCTAAAGTAGGGATACGCCGCATTTTGGAAAAATCACGCTAAGAACATGTAAGATTTCATACAAAAGCAAAAAGACCTGGTATTTCATGCAGGTCTTTTATTTGTTTAAAATAGCTCGTTTTTCCTTCTGATACTTGTATTTTCCCTTGAAGTTGTTTATACTATGTATGAGGTCGATAACCTCAAACTGCATTTGATTATGTGCGGCAGGACAAAGTCGTACTCCCGCGTAGGGGAATTTTAAAGATACTACGAACTATCCAGTTCCGAGATTCCTTTCGGAGCCATTTGTCATTATTTTTCCCAAAAACTTGATTAAAAACAGTACAATTGGTCTTGAAGCCTCGCTTCAAGATCAATTTTTTTATTACAGAAAAAAATGGGGAATGCTATGCTATCAGTTACAGACTTGCTAACACTCGAAGTAAAACCAACAAGGTCAGAAATCTCTTTATTAACTATCCAACAGTTCTATAAAGAGCATCTATGTGACAGACTATTTGTTTATAGCACAGATGACCCACAACGCCCCCAGATTAAGTTAAGGTTTAAAGAAGAAAACCTGTGTCACCTAATAGGACTTCAACATATCTTTGAAGAAACTAAACACGGCACAAAATATGTAGGTCAAAGCGGTTACGACCTCATAAGAACTGGAGAGTTAACCTTCGATTTAATGCGAAAAACAAACAGATCCGGGTATAAGGAAAATGAAACAAGAATATTGTTCTTCCCTTTCGTTTATCAAATATTACATAATCCTGATTCCGTAATATTTGACCCTGAATCATTAACTATCCGTACAAAGTTAAAAGCTGATCTAATTTTTTATAATGAGCTGAACAAAAGATACTTACACTTGTTCCTAGACCATTATAAAAAAAGACCGGAGATTTACTTTGCTAAAAGCTTTTTTGACCGAAAAAATGACAAACTAATCGTGGGGCAAACCTCAGTTAATGTGACGAATACGAACATTATACTGGATTAAGAACGGCACTTTTGTGTCGTTTTTTATTTTCCCCTATGCACCTCTTTTTATTCTCACTACTTATACAATAATTACGGTAAATGAAATTTTATATACGACCTACTACGACTCTGTTTTCTATATAATTAATTATAAAAATATGCAAAATCCACTATAATACAACAGCTTTACCAATCACAATAACAGTTATCGAAAGGGGAGAAGTCTATGAGTAACAGTAATACAGATAGTTCAAATTCAAGTAACAGAAATCACGATGGTATCTTTAAAAAATTGTTGTATTTATTCTTTGAGGACTATATAGATTTTACACAACCATCTTTAAAGGACCATATTGATTTCACAAAAGTCGATGCATTAGACACACATGTAAGCCAACCTAAGATGCACAAGAAAAAAGGGACTGATTATTATGTAGATGCAGCTTTTAGAACAATTTTTAAAGGAAAATCGGTTATTTTCCATATAGAAGCACAATCCTATAATCAAACAGAGTTCCCGGAAAGAATGTTTAATTATTTTCATCTATGTCGTAAGACATATAAGTGCGATATATTCAGTAATGCAGTATGTTTCAATGAAAATCAAAAGAACATTCCAAACTACTATGAATATAAACATATTGCCACAAACGAAGTGTCTTGTAGATTTGATTATGATAAAATTGACTTAAACTCATACAAACTTGCAGATCACAAAGATACACATAATATGTTCGCATTAGCAACACTAGGTCTAATGGATGGATATAATAAATTAGACAGCGATGAAAAAATCGAATTAAAATTACAATCATATATTAAACTATTCAACAAAAAATTTGATGATGAAAAGAAGTATATCATTTCAGCTTGTTTTGAAATGTATATGCTATTAAACAACGAAGAACTTAAACAATTCAACGAAAAATTGAAGGAAGCAGACAGAACTTATCACGAATTGGAGGCTTGGGTTATGGAAGCAGCTAAAAATAACGATTTTATTCGTACAGTTTACGAAGAAGGCGAAATAAAAGGTGAAGTTAAAGGTATGATCAAACTTTTAAGAAAACAACATGCAAATAACAAAAGTTTACTTTTGAAACAACTCTCAGATGAAAATTTAAGTAAGTTAACAGAAACAAACATCGAATTAGTTCGAGAAGTCAAAAGAGAGATTCTTCCAAAAGAATTATTACAGTAAAAAATTAAAAGCAAGGATTATCCTTGCTTTTTCTTATGGAGGGATTCTATTGGAATTAATTAAATCGAACAAATTTATACGAGAAATACAAGAAGAAGCACGGCAACAAGGACGAATTGAAGCCCACAAGATATCTATTAAAGTCCATATCACATCTATAAAAGAATTAATTAATGAACTTACAATTCAGTCTAACGAAATACCCCTTTTACTATCTGATGAAGTATTGGCAAAAAAATTCAACACCAGTCAGAAATTAATTAAAGAAATTAAGTCAGAAATAGAAAGAGGCACTTAAAATGGACGAAACCCTATATCGTGAAAAACAAGTGTACACACTACATAAATACATATCAAAAGAATCAGACCCACTGTTTCAGGAAATGAACATGGAACAAATAGAACATTTTTACTCCTTTTATAAACCCACTATTTATATAAAAAAAACGGGAGAATCTGAATTTGTAGCCTCTTGTAAAGAATCCGTGGAGTTCTTGAATAAAGAAAAAATCTCAGATAAAGAAGACCGTATAATATTGGCCGTAATAGACTTACTCTCAAAATTGCACGGAGTCACACAAGCATGTATTGCACTAATAAAAGAAGGACACGATATTAAAATACCGAACCTCCACTACCTTATGCACCTTCTCTTATATAGTCATGATGGCAGTAGTTTAGAAATTGTACACATTCTACGAAATATTAATTTCCGCATTCAGAACGAACAAGGAGAATTTGAAACATACAATCTTAAAGAGTCCTTAGATTTCGCTTTATATGCGGATGCCGTCACAAACCGTAAAATTGACAGAGCCGTTGAATTATTTCAAAACAAGGAACAACAATACACTCTTGAAGACGTCCAAAGAAAGACAAACCTTCCTATGCACATTATCGAAGGTGTTCACGGAGAACTCCAAGAACGACTTAACCAATCAAAACAAAAATAAAGCACTCATACGAGTGTTTTTTCTTTGTCGAAAACTTTTTTATAAATATATTTATAGGGCCAGACCGCTATTGCAACTATTCCAAGCATCAATTATTCTCCAAATTAGAAATACAAATCAAGCAAAGGGAGAGATTGCAATGCTAAAAGTTAGACTTATGGGTGTAGAAGAGGAAATCAACGAAATGATAAAATCACTTAAAGAAAATCATACGGTTTTACAAGTTTCAAATCCATATCCAAACCGTGGAACAACTGAATACGTAAGAGTTTATGTAGATGTAGACCCAACAAAGAGCAAATAAAAAATAAAAAGGCTGTTCTGTATAGATCAGCCTTTTTATGAATCATATATTTAGTTATTTTTCCTCAGCCTTTAATACCTCTATCTCGCTTTTTAAAGCCTGTATTTCTATATCTTTCGCTGAAATATTCAACTTAGCTTCTTGCTTTGCAATGTCAATCTCAGCATCTTTCTTAGCCAGTATAGATTCGATTTCCAATTTCTTTTCTTTCTGCATCTCATTTGCTTTTTTATCAAATTCACGGCGCGCCTTATCCATCTCAGTATCTTTCTTAACTCGTACCGCTTCAATATCTGCATATAACTCTTTTATATCCCCTTGTAGCTTAGATACAGTCTCAAACATTTCTTTTTGTACCCTACGCTCTGTATCTGTAATCGCTTCTTTCACATCTAATTTCCGTTGTTTTTCTAGTTGGACTAACTCTTGCTCTTTATCTTTCAGTAACATTGTTTTGTTTGCCATCTCTTCAACAAACCCATTACGTTCTTTTTTATAACCATCTAGTTCTTGCAACTGATCCAATAAACTCACATTCATTTTATCTTTGTCATTTATCACATTTTGAAGGTGTTCTTTTTCTTGCTGAAGAAGTTTATTTTTCGCTTCCAACACTTCAGCTTTATCTTTTGCATTTTGCGTTTCTGTACGAGCTTCCTTCAACTCTTTGTGTAAATTAGCGACCTCGTTCTTGTGCCCCTTTTTTATCTCTTCCCAATCGGCTATCAAACGCTGATTCTCTTCTTTTTGTCTTAATAATTCCTGGTTAATTTCACGCCACTTTACACGTTCACCGCCAACTTCTTTTAAGAACAAATGCTTAATCATGAGTAAGTATGAACCCAGCTCTTTTGAAAGCTCTACATAGTGCTTGCTGTACTCTCCACTAAAATCATCTTTCATAGCCTCTTCAGCAAAATGTACAGCTGCTAATTCCGAAAGGAATTTAATAAAATCACCCTTTTTTTCGATTCCACTTTCCTCAAAAAACTTTTCTAGCTTTTCGTGTAATTCTGGTTCAACCCGTCCACCCCAAACAGGATTATCCACCTTCTCTTTCTTACCGTTTTTATCATTGTTAACAGCCATTGCAAACACCCCTTAATTTTGTTTACATTTGTTCTCAATTATATACCAATTAACAAGTAAATATAGCATCTCTATCCGTATATATGTTTACAATTTAGCGTATACAAGAGTAAAAAAGAACTCACAAATCCCGTTAATACAACTGTTAACAATATTTTTATGTAAACAAAAAAACTAACTGCATATACAGTTAGTTTAAAGTGATTTTTTAGGTGAACGATTAAAGAACTTTTGTAGGAATGATTTATTCTTATCCGCGCTTTCTTCAACAAACGAAACGACTTTATCTAATTTCGATTGCATGTCCATTATCTCTTCACGCAATTTTTCGTTCTCTCTTTTTTCTTTTTCTCTCTCAATTTCAGCATTTTCTTTAGCAGCCTTTTCATCTAGGAACATATTAATAATTTGTTTGTTTTGCATCACTATGTAATTTTGCTGTTCCACCATTTCAGACATTCTTTCACTTGCTTGTTGTACAAGCATCATCTGGTATCCTTCGTTAGAACGTTGTTCTAACGCTACAACCGCATTATCACCGTCTCTAACGGCACCCGTTAGACCGTTTGAATCACCCTCTGAAGACACGGCACTCATACATATTGTTATCGCATCCTGAATCTTCATCATGTTCTCAGCCATCATATTTTTCATTTCATTAAGTAGCTGTACATCCTTCTTATAATAAATCCGTTGCTTCTGCTTATTCCGTTCAAAAACATAATCGGCTTTCTCCAACTCTAAACTCCAAGCACGTAATGTATTTGCATTAATATCTAATATTTCACTAACTTGCCCAGCGAACATTCCATAGTCTTGCTGATCCATTATAAATCCGCTCCTTCCCAAATGATTGTATAATTCACATCAATTTAAGTATCGTTCTAACGCTCTAACATCATTATAACACCTATACTATTATTCAACTAAACTCCATTTTCTCCCTTATTATCGTCACAAATCAGCGAATCTTGACTAGCTTCCCTAACACTCCCTATCTTATTAAATCTAAACACTTCTTATTCTACTGATAAAAACTCGACACTTATTTCGAACTACCTAGACTTAAACAATTGTTAAACATTTGTTTAAGTCTAGGTAGCATATCACTTTACACACACTCCCCGAAATGATATAGTTTAATTACAGTTAAACAATTGTTAAACATTTGTTAAACAATTCGTAGCAAACAAAAATACCGAAGGGTGGACTTTAATAATGAACACAACGATTTTAAGCGTAGGATTTGAAAGTGCAAATGGATTCGTAAAAACAACATCTGACTTACATACAGAGGTTTACCGAAATACAGTAAGAGAAGTAAACAAAGCATTAGAAATGGATTTATACAATGAAAAACTAGGCTCAACTATTTTTGAAATCGATGGAAAGGTTTATGAAGTAGGAGCATTACAAGGCGCTCGTTCTTCTAGTGGTTCTAGTTACGACCGTTATAAAACATACGCTTATAAAATCGAAAGCTTAATTGCAATTTATAAACACGTAATAAGAATTGATCCAGCTTATCACGTAAAAGTTGTTGCGGTCACTGGAGTGCCAACATCACACCATAATGATCAGCAAACAAAGAATGAATTAATTCAAAATTTAGTTGGTGAGTACACAGTAAATGGACGTAAATTTGAAATCGCAACAGTAGATACAATGCTTCAACCAATGGCTACATTTGCAGGGCGCGTATTCCACCCAAGCGGTGATAATAACATCGAAGCTATTAACAGATATTTCGCTAACGACTATAAAACATTAATTGTCGATGCAGGTTTCGAAACAATTGACTTCTTAGAATTATTAAATGGTAAAATCGTAAGAGTAGCACAACTTAATGGTATGGGTAGTGTGTATAACACTATTTTAGAGAAGTGCATCGGACAAACATCAAGACTAAGAGCGTTAAATCTATCTGTATACCAAGTAGAGGATCAATTACGTAATGGAACAATAGTAGGTGGTCCGGCAATCTCCACAGATGCAGCTACCTTTAAACAAGACTCGTACATGGCCAAAGCAGAAGAAATGTATGGTCAAATGGCGCAAGGTGGATTTAACTTCCTAAGTTACAATGAAATTCTATTTACTGGTGGAGGCAATATCGCATTAAAACCTCAATTAGATACGTTTTTAAACAATGACAAACGTGCTATCTTTATAGAGAATAGTCAAATGGCCAACGCACAAGGCTATCTTATTAAAGCAAAACAAATCACAATGCAAATGTATGGGAACTTACAAGGAGCTGTTAACTAGTGTCTGAAAAGAAAATCTACGGAAGAACCGTCCGTGCGGACGGAAAAGTTGCACTCACAATATTATGTGAGCCTGACGAGGACAAAGACATACTAGAATACTTTCAAAATCGTCCATTAGGATATATCACTAAAGAAGCTGTTCGCGATTGGATTCGCAAAGAGGAACAACGAAAAATTTCTATCCAAGATCAGTTAAATCCTGCTTTACTTGCCCAATTGTTACAAAGCGTGAGTCAAAACGAGCAGGCAGCTACACAGCAGATTCAACCAATACCGCAAGAAATTGAGAAACCAACACCCGTGCTTTCAGCAGAAGCAGGGAAGAATTTCTCCATAAACGACTTCTAAATAAAAAAACCATCTTTCTTAGAAAGATGGTTTTTTTATTTCCCCTTATGATACCCAATATCCTCTTCTATCGCGCCTATAACATTGCATAGGTAAAAAATTTCACATTACAGCCTGTATTTATTACCTGTTCCATGAACCTACATTTAGGTAACATTTTTTCGTGAATTTCTATTTTACACTTGTATTAGTGGTTGATAGCCAGTCTTACATAAAGGAAGAAGTCTCCCCGAAAAAAAATTTCCCATTTCCCTATTTTTTTAAAAGATTTCATAACAAACCGTTATATTATCACTGATCCAAAAAAGTTATAAATATTTTCCTGTTTATTCATAAAAACCGTCTTTATTTTTCACCTCTTATATAAAGGCCCTTTGAGATATTAAATTACGCAATATCAAACGGCACTTAATATCTCACCAATAACATTAATTTAACTGGAGGAAATACCATGAAAAAACCTGACAACATCAAACCAATTTTAATCGGCGTGGCAATCGACAACGCTAGCGAAGTCATTCAAAGCATACACGACTTCGCACATCAATTCCCCATATTAACTGTCTTAATAACAGCTGCATTTATCGGAAGATCCGTCTACCACAGATATATGCGAAATACGGGTTAAATCACTAAACGTTACACCCTCGTTCGGGCGTTCTAACGCTTGTAAAACCCGTTGTTTCAACATTTATTTAATAAAGTCTCAGTAAGGCTCTTGACGAGGAAAAAGCTAATGGTTATCTTTATTTACCGCTTAAATCAAGCGAGAAATTCAATTCAAATAAGGAGGGCATTATTATGCCAACAAAAGAAAAAATTAACGAAGTTTTAATCACAGTAGCAATCGAGAACGCTGAACAATTTGGAACAGAATTATTGGATTTCGCACACCAACACCCATTAGTAACGGTTATTGTCGGTGGTCTCTTACTCAACAACATTATCCGTAAATACATCAAACCTGATGGCGATTCGCAAAACAACAACACTCCATCGTCATAACGGAGTGTTGCTGTCTTGGGATTCCGTAGGAATCGCTACGGCTTTGCTTTGCTGTTTCTCTTTATCAGTAACAATGTAATTCCTCGATACAACGTCTACACGGCTATGCCCTAATGCAAGCGACACTACAATGCGCCGTAGCTGTTCATGGCTAAAATTCTTTTTAAATTTATTATTCTTATTGATACGTTTCATTTCATTACGGAGACGATTCACTATCTGCTCTTTATTACTTCCTTGTATTTTCAAGTGATCCGCAACATATCTTTTCAACTCAGATTTACTTTTCTCAGCCAGCTTATTGTACAAGTCTTGTGCATACGCTTTACGGAAAGCGTGTGTATTGAAGCGACTCTTTTTATCGTACAAGCCAGCCCGCTCCGCAGCTAGTTTTACCTCTTTCTGCATTACCTTATCACACTGTCTAACGCTTAGCGTTCGACCGTTTGAACCTTTCATTTCAAACAGTTGAGCGCCCCCTTTCTTCGTTTCTACCAATGGTCTTAGCAGCTCTACTGCTTCGTTTGTTAAACGTACTCGTCTTGTAAAAGCATTCTTATCTTTATTAAAAGTAATAATCCCTTTTTCCAAATCTACATCTTCAGCTTTCAACTTAAATAGTGCTGACACTCTTGATCCAGTCATTTGTTGAAGTGCTGCTGCTTGTTTTACAACTTCCGCATTTAAAACCTCTGCTCCTTCATCACCTTTTTGGATAGCTTCATTTAGACTTTCGTTTAAAGCCCCTCTAACCGTCTCAGCCTCTTCTTTTGTCGCTTTACGAGCTGTAATATCTTTTTTAGAACGAACGACACCACGCTCTTTCATAAGCTCCAGACGATCTGTTTTTAACCCCACACGAAGCGTTACATCTTTCTTCTTACCTGTTTCTTTTCCCAAGCATCCTGTTCCATTCACAATCTCCCGTGCTTTCTCTACTGCATGGGCCACTTTATGAATTTCCGCACCCGATAGGTCCCCTTGTTCATAACGTGCAATCAAACTATCAAAATACTCGTCTACTACCTTTCCTTTCCAAAATTGCGGGTTGGCCATCTTTCCACCATGATTTTCTTCTATCCATCTAGCCATTCTAAGCACCGCTTCTTGATACGTTGTATTTTTATCTGTAACGATCCGTTTTTCTCTTCCAACATCAAAAATCTTTAGTATCTTTTTCTCATAACCTTTCACATTTACACCCCCTCACGTACCTGGTTTATAAAATAGTAATCAAAAATATAAATAAATCTTCTAAAATGTATATTTTTAGAAAATTGTTGAGAAAGTCTGTTTCTTTCCCTATATCTGCCTGTTATAATATGGGAAAATATACAATTTACTCCCATTGTACGTTGTGTCGATTTTGCTACAAAAAGGCGATCCATTGGACGCCTTTTTCCTATTAATCCCCCAGTACAATTCAATTCATTTTCGAATGTCATTCTGTTATGCTATAACCATACCCTTTTATAAAGAGTATACAGAATATAAAGCAGTGTTTGTATCCGCCGGCTAGGCATAATCTAATTATCTTATCTGAACTACGTGGAATCAAAAAAGGCTATCCAACGGATAGCTTTTTTATTTTTGTACTTATATATTGGTATTTTGACATTGTTAAAACAAAGGACTCGTTGGAATCGTCATTATCGGTTTCCTTCTTCCTGAAGGAACCCGATAGAAACCCCATCCATGTGTTTGCTCGCCTCTTCTTTTTGTTTCATTGTGTCACCTGCATAGTAGTAACTTACGCCGCCCTTGTTTCACTCGGCTGCTCTACGCAGTTACAGACGCATATTGCATACGCATCACACAATCTCAACATTGCGTGACCCCAATCGCTACCAGCGATCAAGCTGATGAACTCATTATTTTTACGAGAGCGTTCGACCCTGCATCGCCTTTCGGCTTGCTCAATTTTGAGCGACACAAATTCCCAAAAATCCAAAGTGACTTCAAACACACAATCCTTTTCATCGTTCGTGGTATAACTACGACTACCGCGTTCGTATCCACTCGTTCGTTATGTTTCGTACTTCGTTTGTGC
The DNA here is from genome assembly GCF_016483345.1 of Bacillus cereus group sp. N24. Taxonomy (NCBI): domain Bacteria; kingdom Bacillati; phylum Bacillota; class Bacilli; order Caryophanales; family Bacillaceae; genus Bacillus; species Bacillus cereus group sp. N24. The sequence goes on along the minus strand of NZ_JAEHCA010000043.1, from coordinate 10,226 downwards.
AAGGTTGATCTACAATTTTTTCTTATCTCTTTTTCTTAGTCCATTTTGTTTAGCTCCTTTTTTCAGTTTAATTTCATTGCTTTGCACTACTCGTTTTTATTTTTATCTTCCTCCTTTTCATTCAAGTTTTTACATTCGCACTTTCAGTGCGTGTACGGTCACAAAAAAGGTCTCCGCGGAGGCGAAACCTCCTTGCACCTTCCTGTTGTACTTCACCCCTCAGATTGCCACACGTGGCTTCTTGTTTTGTTGAGCTGGGTTATATATGGTTTTAAAAAGTATTGGGTTATAAAATTGGTTATAAAGGTTTATAAAATATGATAATATTATAATCTACTTTACCTACTTTCAGTGAAAAAAGCCGGAAGTGCTTACACTCCCGACTTTTTGGAAATAAGATGATTTAATAATTCTTGTTCCTCTCTCATTTTCGAATCCCAAGACTCAGCATGATTTTGATAGAATCTTCTTGTTTGCATCTCAACAAAGTTGAAATACAAACGCTCATTATCAAAGTCATAATAGCCCCAATCACACGATTTAGGCTCTAACGCATATTTGTCCATATCGCTGTAATTTCGCTGTCTGAATAACTGTCTAACGCTGTCCATTAGAGCGTTTGATCTAACAAAATGCTCACGCAAACTTTCGTCATGCTTATACTCCACAAAGTCTACGACTTTGCCATCAAAATTCTCTTCGATTTTATCAAGTTCAAATACCATAATCTTAATTTGTTCGCGTTTTTTCCCTACATGATTTTTTAAATGGACATACCCATCTTCATCTACATGATCATATAGAAACGCTATATCTAAAAACCTCATATTCTCTTCAAACCATTCGTCAATCTCTACATAGTAAAACTTCAAGTCCCTGGTATTCGTAGACTTGTACTTTTTAATATCCGTGGCCATATTATTTAACCGTTCCAAATACGCATCATATTCAGCTTGCAATCTCTTGTTAACGGCAGCAAGCAATTCTTGTCTTGAATTATACGCTTGCGTACTCTCATTCCGTCCCTTAACGTTTATTTGCATATACATGTCTTCTTCGAAGTCATACATAAATTTCTTTTCGTCACGAATAACAAATCGTGAATCTGGAAAACGTCTATCATTCGCTTTTATACCCACCCTAGACACCGTAAATAACAAATCTACGAACCCAAGGGGTTGCTCTCTCTTTTCTGTATTCAGTACCCAAAAGAACCCTTTAACGGGCAATTTCTTGTGTTTCATAAATGCACCTTTGTAAAGCTCACGTTCATCCCCATGCGGATATATATACTCTCGATTTTCTACATCAAATCGAAAGTGGTCTTTTATATGCTCAAAGGTGATAGCATTACTAAAATGTAAGTCTTGATCTATCTCTTCAAATTTCAGTTCAAATGCCTTTCTACGAGCTGTCGATTCTAATAAGAATTGAATTAAATCTTCCAACTGCGCACTCTCTACTTGCTCTACTGACCACATTTCCACACGAATCCCTCCCTTATAATTTCCCTCATACTAAAGGAATTATCTCGAAACACAAGAAAGCCCCGTGTTTTTCACATCGGGGCTTCCCTGTGGGAGAAATCAAGCATTGTGGAATGGTCCTTATACTTATTAAAGAGGAACCACATGCTCAATTATCAAAATTCCATTTAATTTTTTTCAAGAAATTCGAAAAAAGTTGGTGCTGCTACATTTTGTAGCACCTCAAATTTCTCCAAGATTTTTAGTTTTATCTCTTGTTCTACATCTTCTCTATCTTGCATTTTCACGTTCATCACTGTTTTTTTAATAACTGGAGCAAAGTTTTCTATAACTGATTCATACGTTAATTCATTAGTACAACAACACTCTTCCATTTACCTCACCCTTTCATCTCGTTTTTTAACATAACTTTTTGCAATTTTTCAATGGCCGCTTTGTGATTATATGAAATGGTTTGTTCCGATTCTTTCATTATCTCCGCAACCTGTTTATTAGTTAGATCCTTCATGTACAGTAAACTCAATATCTTAAATTGCTTGTCCGATAGCACTTCCAGTGCAACATGTAGCAAATCATTATCAAGGTGGTCTTTTAGACGTTCACTTTCAAGTTCAAAACCATAATACGTTAAATCCCCTTCGGATGATGTTAAGACATCCATTTTATTTGAATTATCATCATCGTCTTTAACAGAACCATCTAAAATTAGGACATTTCGCTTTTTATTTAAGGTAATCTTTTTTTCAATATCTATGGAATAATATTTAACCAACTTACTAATATAGTTAATAACCTTTACTTGACGATAATACTCAGCAAATGTTGAATTTAAAAGTTGTGTATTTTCTTCGGTGGAATTCAAAATCGCATCTTCAAATATTTCGTTGTTTCTTTTGTCTTTCAAAAAATTCCGAACTATTGGCTCGTTCATTTTTTCCTTATATTTGCTACAAAAAGCTTCTATTTGATTACTCCCCATAAAAACGCCCTCCTCAATTATTAAAAGAGAAATGAAACACAAAAAAATCAAAAAAATTATCAAAAAATTTTTTATATTCAATTTAACGAACATACGTTCTTTAAAACTACTCTATTATCCCACTTTTATACTTGGAAGAAAAGGGTTATTTTACAATTTTAAAAGAGTTTTTTCTGTATAATAATATGTAATTTGTGCTTCATTTCTATTTACCAATCATTTTGTATTTACCTAACAAACACTTTAATATCAATACTTATAAGCAGACACCTCGCTATCACTGATTGTAATATATATCCACATTAATATTACCCGTAAAAAAAAAACCGAAAAATTTTTAGTTAATTTTGATTTTTATTTAACTCGTTCCTCTTTAATAAGTGTAGGAACAAAAAAAGGGAGGAACAAACTATGAAAGAATTAATTTTATACGGACACAATGGCTGTCCTCATTGCGTACATGCGAAAGAGTGGTTAGAAAAGGAAAATGTAGCTTACACTATGAAAGATACAACCGAATTAGCTAACCAAACTGAATTCCAACAATACAATTCACCTGGTGTTCCATTACTAGTTATTAAAGATCATAAAAAAGAAACAGAAGAAAAAATATTAGGATTTAGCAAGGAACGTTACGCAAGTACAATCCTTTAAAAATAAAAGGCACATTAATTTGTGCCTTTTTTTATTTTTTTCACTTTCATTCCTCTTTTAAAGGTAAGGAGTTTTTTAGGAGGGAGAAAACATGAAAGAATTTAATGAAAATCCATTTGGAATATTATCCATCACAAATGATGTAGAAGAATTTCCTTACGGACTAGACTTAATCAAGGCTCGTGATGTTTGGGAAACAAGCAAAAAAGGCGAAGGCATCGTTATAGCAGTAATGGATACAGGGTGTGACTCTAATCATCCTGATTTAGAAGGAGCTATAATTGACGGTCACAACTTCACAGATGATGATGAATCAGATGTTCATAACTATATGGACTACCGAGGACACGGGACTCACGTATCCGGAATCATCGCAGCAAGAGAAAATAAGATTGGAGTTGTTGGTGTTGCTCCACGTTCTAAACTATTAGTTCTAAAAACTATCAATAAAAACGGTAAAGGTAGTTACAGGAACGTTATCAAAGCTATCAAATTCGCTATTGATTGGAAAGGCCCAAATGGAGAAAAGGTTTCAATCATTAATATGTCTCTAGGTGGAACGCTACACGATGAAGAACTTTACGAAACAATTAAAGAAGCTCGTAAACAAGGTATCTTACTCGTTGTAGCAGCTGGTAACGATGGTGACGGGAAAGATGATACTATCGAAATCTCTTATCCTGGTTTTTATCAAGAAGTTATTCAGGTTGGTTCAGTCAACAAAGACCTTTCGTTATCTTCATTCTCAAACACAAACATTAACTTAGATTTTGTAGCACCGGGCGGTATGGTTAACTCTACATTCTTAAACGGCCAATACGCAAAACTATCCGGTACTTCTATGGCTACCCCATATGTCACAGGCTCACTCGCACTCATTTTAAACCTCATGCCAGTGATATTTGAAAATAATCCAACTGTAAAATCGTTTATGGCATATTCTTATCTAGTTGATCATGCTAAAAGATTAGGTCTTTCATCACTGGAAGAAGGGAATGGATTAATCCAGTTAGTATAAATGAAAGGAGGCATTCCATGGATCCATTATCGTCTGTCCCAATGTGGGTTTCATTAATCGGTAACTATGGCTTCCCTATCGCTCTAACTATTTATCTACTCATTCGATTCGAAAAGAAGCTTGAAAAACTAACTGATTCTATTATTGAATTGAAAGAAGTATTTCAAAAAAAGTAGTTTTTTTCTAGTTTCTTTGATAATTCCCCTCTTCGTTTCTCTTTAATAAGTATAAGCATCTTCTTTGGGAGTGTGATTTACATGGAGAATATCGAAAAAGACCTTATAAAACATAACAATCTAAAGACTGTATTACTGTCAGTAGCTAGATGTATTGATTGTTGTGAAGAAAAAGACGTTTGTTTTTATCAAGATTTAGCAATTACCTACTCAGAACAACTTAAAAAATTCACTGATTTTATAAAACAAGAATACGGTGTAGACCTATGCTGCAACCAATGTTTAAGCGAAGAACAACAAGACCCAGAAAGGCTAACTTAAAAAAAGTTAGCTTTTTTTAAAAAAATTTTATTTTATTTTGATAAAACGTTTGTTCGTTTCTCTTTAATAAGTAGATAGTATATTTCGGGAGGAAAAATACATGAATACATTTAAAAGAAGCTTAGAAACAGAAGAAATTAAAAACATCATACATGACCTATATAGTGAAGAGTCTTTCCAAGAAACAATTGACACTATTGCCAAAGAACATGACATAAAACTATCAAGATATAAAATTGAAGTTGCAGAAAGTTGGGCTATTGCGTCTCAAAAATCAATGAAAATGTTAATCTTATCTTACTGTAATGGCCAAGTTGAAATGATGTGTGCCATACAAGATCATAAAAAAGTTGTTACCTTTACATTATTACCACAACAAAAGATGATAGCAGCCTAAACAAAAAGAGCAAAACGAGTAATCAAAACTCGTTTTGCTCTTTCTTATTAATGTGAAGTTGTTTTTTGTAAACTTACCATCACAGTTCCCATAGCTGAACCTACAAGTACACTTAGGAACAAGAAGAAGAAACTCATTGCGTCCCAACCATTGAGCGTAAAGTAAGAAATAAACGCAACAACAGCTGAAATACCCGTTAACACAGCACCCGGAACCCAATACAATTTCGGACTCTTCTTACGGAGTAATGCTGATGATACAGCAACTACAATAAACGTCGCTATAAATATATACACGAAGTTTTGCACGACATCACCCACTTTCCTTTTATTGAGTGGAAACGTTTACCACCCTTATCTACATTATAAGTATGACGATTGAATTATGTAAATAGAGGAAATGTTGAAAAAACGGACATCGTATGATGTCCGTTTTTTAGTCGTGCATTATTCGATTAGCAATTACGCGCGTTCCAAGAGAAGTAACCAACAATTAAGTCAGCAGCTACTGGACCTGAACTACGAGCAGATTTAACACAGTTTACTAGTGTTTTATCGCAGCAAGCATCGTCTTGACCGAAATTACTCCAGCAACGGTCATGAGAACGGCAGCAAGAGTCAACACCATTGATTGGAGTACCGCCACGGCTCATACCATCTCCGCAACCAGGTCCACAGTGATTATATCCACCTGCTAAACAAAATGAGATTCCCCATCCTTCTTCTTTTACAGTAGAAAATGGCGTGAATTCTTTGTTGTCAATTACTTCTTCGTTAACACTAGTTTCTAAGAATTCATATCCACCACTTACGCTAGAAGCTAATTCTTCTAATTTATCATAATGGTTATAAATTGTTAGACCGCCAGTTTCGTTAACAGTATCGATAGTGTAATCTTCACCAACAATTTCACCATCTTTATTTACTAAAATAATATGACGAATTTGAACGCGATCTAATGCACGTACAACAGTGATTTTACCAGTTACTAACTGACCATCTTTGAATGAACGTGTATCGAAGATGTAACCAAATACCACTTTGACATCTTCTGCTTTAAATTCTGCAACATCTTTTAAAGAAGCTACGATTTCTTTGAATTTTGGTCGAGCAACAAGATCAACATAAGCCGATCTAAGTTCTCCTTCTTCTGTTAAACGTTTACCATCTAAAATCATTTAACTTTCCCCTTTCAATCATGCGTTTTATTAGTGTCGTAAGTTGCCCTACACTTACTAAAGAGGAACGAGTACCCCTAAAAAACAAAAAAACTAGAAAAATATTTTAATTTAATTTTTTTTTGATAAACAGCCGTTTTATTTCTCTTTAGTAAGTATAGGAAAAAAACATGGTGGCATAGCCAAGTGGTAAGGCAAAGGTCTGCAAAACCTTCATCGCCGGTTCAAATCCGGCTGTCACCTTATAATCGACAAACAATCCGCCAAAGAGGTAATACATCATAAATATATTTTTGATAAACAGCCTCTTCGTTTCTCTTTTATAGGTAAATACAACAAAACATGGTGGCATAGCCAAGTGGTAAGGCAAAGGTCTGCAAAACCTTCAGCACCGGTTCAAATCCGGTTGCCACCTTATAAACTCTCCGTAAAGGAGGTGAAACAACAATGAAACAAACTAACAAGCAAGAAAAACACGTTGAAGAAAAAGTTGAAATCTATTGCGCTCCACATCGAAACTGTTGTCACAGAAACTCAACTTGTGATGGGCAATATAAATACTTCAGCAACACTGGTAACTCTGTCTATGATGGAATCTGTTGCTAATAGTACCCTTTTCAAATTTGAAGGGAGGTGAAATCATGAATAAAGAGACTCAAAACAAAGAAGTTAATGAGAAATTAGAGTTAATCTGTACTAAATCTCGTGACTGTTGTTCTTACGGGAAGGACTGTCCAGGTTCTTATGTAGTATTCCCAAGCGGAAAATTAGGTTTCCAACATTGCGGTTGCTAATAATCCGAAAAGTGTAAGTGTCTAATGTGACGAGGGGTAGCATTGGACCAAATCCATTCTTAATATTTACCAACACATAAAAAAGAGAGAATCTATCCCAGGGTTCTCTTTTTTTAACACCTTAGCTCCCTCTCACCATTAGAAAGGGGGGTAAAAACAATGAAAGAAAATAAAATTTTCCAACAACCGGAGCAAAAAGAAGTAAACGAGGAATACGAAATCGTTTGTGGCAGAATCCAAAAGTGTTGCGGATCTAATCCGGAATGTGCAGGTGATTTCGCCGCACATCCTACGGGAAAAATCATTTTTAGACGTTGTGATTGCTAATAAATATAGAAATGAAGGACAAAAACATGGATAACAACAAAAATGGATTAAAAATCATTGAAACAAAAGGCGAATTGGGCTGTGCGCCTGTCCCGCAATGTTGTGGTCACAACGGGGACTGCCCTGGTATGTTCGAATACAACCCAAGAACAGGTAATTCTAAATTTGTACGTTGTGGTTGTTAATTTTCATTGAAAGAAGGTGCAAATCATGAAAAAACTAGACCAAGCTCAAAAATCATTAAATGAAAAAGTCGAAATTGCTTGTGGTCATGTCCGAGAATGCTGCGGATATGCATACGAATGTGAGGGAACTCATCACTTACTTCCGACAGGAAAAATCATTTTAAAGCATTGTGGTTGTTAATTAAAAAGGAGGTTTTCAAAAATGGAAAAGCATAAATTAAGCCCAGAACAAAAAGAGGTTACTGAACAATACGAACGATTTTGTCAACATTCATGGGATTGTCTTCCACGCCCAGGGAAAAATGCAACATTTAAATATTATCAACAACAAGGTACTATCACGTTTGAAACTTGCGGTTGCGATATATATTAATTTTTACAAAGATGGATTCATTCAGATCCCTCTTTAATTGAATTATATTTTGACCGTTGCCGTTACTAACTAAATAAAGAAGGAGTGCATCTTCAATGGAAAAACATAATCCAGTACAAAAAGAAGTTGCTGAAAAATCACTTATCTTTTGTGACTCAGTGAAAAGTTGTTGCGGTCCCAACCCGTATTGTTTGGGAACTTATCACATTCTTCCAACCGGAAGACAGGTTTTTAAACACTGTAATTGTGACGACCCAGCTCAAAGCTAAGACAACGGAAGAAGGGTATAAACAATGAATAAACAGAATCAAAATCACATTCAAAAAGAGGTTACTGAGAAATACGAAATTATTTGCATGAAGGCAAAACAATGTTGTGGAATCAACGGCGGTTGCAACGCAACTCACCATGTAATACCCAATGGCAGTATAATTTTCCAACATTGCCTTTGCTAACCACTAACCTATAAAAAACAAGGAGCATATCACCATGGAAAAACCGAACTTAAACCAAGAACAAGAAAAAGAAGTTACTGAACAAGCTGATTTCTTTTGCGAAGAGTCATCTAACTGTATCCCTGTTAAAGATCATATGGGAACTTTCCAATACCACCCTAGAACTGGCGAAATCACGTTCTATACTTGTGGTTGTTTAATGAGCTAATAATAGAGCAACCTCTCAGAGTTATGGGTACTTATTTCGTATGTAGAGGGAATTATTTCAGAATCCTATTAATTATAAAACAAGGAGTGTATCAATAATGAAAGAACAAAATTTAAACCAAGAACAAGAAAAAGTAGTTACTGAACAATATGAGCTAGTTTGTGAAAAAACATGGAATTGTTTATCTCCTAAAAACCAATCTAACATGGCAACTTTTAGATATTTCCCTCAGAATGGTGAATTTGCTTGGGAAAAATGCGGTTGCGATAAATATTAATTTTCATAAAGAGGGATTCTTTTAGATCCCTCTTTACATGGCGACACAGCTCACCCACAGAGCAAGGCAAACGGTCAAACGGCCGTGACACGGGTTCAATTCCCGTGGTCGCCACCATTATTTTTCTATCATGGTGACATAGCCAATCAGGAAAGGCGAGAGGGCTGCACACCCTCTAATTGGTCGGTTCGAATCCACCTGTCACCTTAGAAACTTCTTTATTTCCAAAAAAAAAAGCACTAAAAAGGCGGTGCCAATATGGAAAAAGAAAGAATCATCCTCCAAGATAAACACGGAACTTTATATTACAAAGTCATAAGTATTTGCTGCTATCATAACCATGAATGCGAGGGCGTTTTTCACCGTTTTCCTAACGGAAAGGAGCGTTTTATCGCTTGCGGATGTGATTAACAAAAAAAGACCAGGATAATTTCCTAGTCTTTTTTTGTGGATTTTTTTTGGTCTTCTATATATTGAAAGAAACCCGGCGGTTCCTCCATTGCTTCTTTTTTTAATTTTTCAAGTTCTTCTCGTTCTCGCGGAGACAATCTTTCTAGTAGTTTTTCATGCTCAATTTTTTCGTTTCGCATTTCACTTCCCCCCTTGATCCAAACTTAAATTTAATTACATCATCTACGATAACAATATTAAAGAAAAATGAATAAAAAGTCTTTATTTTTATTCCCAATTCAAAAAAAAATTAAAAATTATCACATACAATTTGCTCACAAAAGCGGAAAATATAAAAAAATCGTTTGAACCCGTTACTTATCGTTTTAATGAGATTTGCTTTCTAAAGGTGCAAATGTATTACCTCGAACACAAAAAGCCGATACAAGCCAATCTGACAAGCCGATTTTCACTTATTCTCTGAATTTCTTATGAAAACATGAAAATAGGAAAAAATGATGCGTTCTAACGCTCAAAACTAGCAAATCACGCGTGCGCGGCCAAACGTCTTCGCAAAAAATCCTTATCACTAGTGGTTTTTAGAAGTACGCTTCAGTTTTTCAACATAATTAAGTCTAACGCACCAAAATGCGAGGCAAACGGACTTCGCAACGTGCCGCGCCCCAGGATTCCCAAGATCAGTTGAGTAACATATGTTGATGTTGCTGTATGTATAGTTGCTAGAAACCTAAATTCCCTAGAAGAAAAAAGATGTAACGTCCGTCGCTAAAGCTGACGGACTACGCTTCCCGCTATGGGCACGTCTCCCCCACCCTAACAAATAACCTATCTAATATCATGCTACTGTTTTTAAAATTTCACGTACCCCAATTAAATAAAAGAACTAACCCTAACACCGTTGCAAAGAGAACGCGGTAGAGAGGAGTAGTGTTATCAAATTTTTGCGTATTTAAAAAGCCAGTAATACCAAGGGTTTTCGCGTTTTCA
>NZ_JAEHCA010000042.1:0-28174 GCF_016483345.1 Bacillus cereus group sp. N24 | reverse complement strand
TCTAAAGAATGAAGCGATAAGGCTTCTAACCGCAAGGACTGCGGAGATAGCCTAATAAATTAGAGTTCGATAGAACTTTTTACTTAGGAATCCCCCTCTTCTAAACGAAGTGAAAGAGGGGGTAGTTCAATACTCTGTTTTATCAAGATCATCCGATAATTTCTTTAAAATATACGTGCTTCCATCCTCTCTTCATCTGTTAACTTTGCAGTCTTACTCTTTGCTTCAAGTGATTTAAGGATATTACGTAAGGAAATCAAACAAAATAGTTATAAAAAAAGACCCCTTACGGAAAGATAAGAGGCCATCAAAAAATGTTGTATTTGAAACACGTGATGTTTCATAAAGACATTATAAAAATAATTTATATATTAAGTTTGATAAATATGAAAGTTTGTGAAAATAATAAAAGTGTATAAAATCCGTATTTAAATGAAGAAGCCCTAGAGTTAGGGCTCTAGGGCTTCTTGTTTTGGTATATCTCACACGGTTTTATAAAAAGTATAGAACGTACTGAAGATAACATATGAATGTTTCATAAATGTATCGAAAAAGTGAACAAAATTACTATTGCAGAAGAAGCAAAAATGAAGTTTCTAATAATTAAGTACATAAAAGGTGTTATTTCCAGTGGATAAAATGCGCGTGAGGCACCTAAACATTATTTTAACAGAGGAAAAGAATATGTTATGAACTTGGTTGAATGAAAAAATGAAAATTTTACTTTAAGCGAAGTTAATGAAATATATTTTTGGGGTTATATCAATGATTGTTATGTAGATGGACACTTAACTTTATAAAAGTCCTAGAAGAAAAACACAACTATGAGGAATAGTAAGCTATAAAAGTGAACAAAATCGTTTTTTAAATAAAAGAAACCCCGATTGTCTGCGGGGCTTCTAAGGGTAATTGTCAAGTAATGACGTACTCGACTAAATAACCATATCATGAATTTTTTGGTAAAAATACTGGTAAATGTGTCCAAATGGGTAAGGTCATCATTTTGAACAAAAACGCTATTTTAATAAAAAAAGAGCTTGCAAGGAAACAAGCTCTAACGTAATTGAGATGTCTATATATTACCATTCATTTTATTATAATTCCATCCGTTGTGGTTGAGAAATAAAGTATAAACAATTTAATAAAAACCCTAGTTTCCTAGGGTAATGGTATAACAGCCAAATATATTTTATTCTTTTATATCGTAACTTAATATTACGTTAAAAACATCAGGGAAATGTAGCCAATTGCAGAAAATAAAAGGGCAGCCAGCAAAAGCTAACTGCTCAGTCTTGAAGGAAGTTTCAATCAGTATGGTTACACATAAGAGATTTCCGGCTGTTAAACAGCCTATCTATATTATTGACGGAATATTGAGTCTTATTAAGTGGGTAGAGAGAAATGGAGGGAAAAAGAGAGCCTAAAATGGTATCTATGGCATCTTACGGGTGGAATACAGAGAAACAATGTGTAGAGTTGCAGCTGTTAATCAATGAAGAGATATATGTAATGCCAGTGCATGAGAAAGATGTAAAAGGCATGGGACAATTTTCCTGGTTAATGAAAAATAACTTAATAAAATAATCCTTTTAATAGAAAGTGAGGAATAACAATGGGGCAAGGGAACAGGGGAATGGCTTTTGAGAAGCTTATCAATCAAAAATTTTAAAGGAATACCGCGCTTTAAAAGCACGATTTGAGAATGAAGTGGAGCTACAGCAAGAGGGAATTAGTCGGTTTTCTGAGATAAGGAATACAAGGCATGTTAGCAATATCAAATTCAAACAAATTAATAAGGCCTTACAATACGTTTTAGATTATGATGAGGCGGAGATTATCAAGATCAAGTATTTGAATCGAGAGAAATTAAAGGGTAGTTTTATCTATACAGAACTCTCAATGAAGAAAGATCATTTCTACTATAAGAAGAAAAATGCAATTCGAATGATTGCTACTTCATTGGGGATGATTTTAATATAAGGGGGTATGTTGGAATGCTTTCGCTTTAGCGCTAAAATTTAATATATAATAAAATATATGTACATTGTTGATAATTTAATACTAAAAATATGGAGGATTACTAGTGAAGGCGAACTTGGAAACAGTAAAAGAATATTTACAGAGCAATGAAGAAGTAATTTCTACACTTTATTGTGCGATAAACCTTGGTTATATTAGTAGATCTGGAATTTTAGCTGCTACAAATAAAAAGTTATTATTTTGTGCTGACTATATGTTTGGAAAAGGCCTTAAATGGGAATATGCATACACTGAGGTGAATAACTTCAGTCATACAAATGATGTATTTTTAGAGATGTCTAGTATCCCTTTTATCAAAAAAATAACAATGGATTCCGGTGATGCTTTTATTGTATTTGATAATTTTTCTACCCCATCAAAAGTGAATTCATTTTATGAGCTAGTTCAATCAAAGATATAATCGTTAAGGAAATTTTATCTTTTTGTTTTACTTAATAGCAAGATTCTTTATAAGAAAGATGCATCTCATGAAAATTGGGGTGCTTTTTTTATGGAATAAAAAACATCAACAAAAAACCGATAAAATAAGGGGGATTATGCAAATGAAATCGGCAGTAAAGTATAGGTACAAGCCCTTTGACAACAACATATCGAAGAGGATTAGTACACCTATTAGTGAAACGTTCTGATGCGAGAATGTCACGGTAACGTATACCGCATAGTAGGGCGGGGAAGGCGATAAGAATCCGCATTAAGACGAAGAGACCAATGAATGTATAACAATGACATATTCCAGTGTGGTGGATGTGAGATGACTCGCATTCGTCATGCTGTTTCTATTGTATTTAGTGTTCAGCCCAGAATGCGTCCTCTGGGTTGATAATAAATATAAGTCTATTTCTTTCTAGTATGTCGGTTCTTGAAGATGGAATGGGGGTGGTTGCTCATGATTGGGTGACGCTTGCATTCTAAAAATCTAAAACAGTATACGTGATCTCGTACATTAGTAATTACTCACGATTCTTATTAATGACCAAAACGAGGGCAAAGAGTTCCACTCTTTGTTTGAGCCAATACAGTGGAAACATTCCCCTTCCGTCCTTCTAGTGTATTGGTTTAAACAAGGCGTCGGAAGAAAGATATACGTCTTGGATATAATCACGTTGTGTAAACACAATTGGTCAGTGAAGGCTATGCGACAGCCGAAGTATTGTCCGACTCTATGGAGTATAAACGAGAAGATTCTTAGTATTCTCCTAGTCACCGAACGTAAAGCGCGTAGCTAATATGAGCTAGAAAATTATATGATGCGGTGGGTTGGAGAAGGTTGAGAGTACTCAGCCTTGAACTAATAGTGAATTTTTCATTTATTTTTCCATATCCTATTTAGGCTTTTTATTTCAAATGTATAATTAATTTATTCTAATAAAAGTATATTTATGATTCTTATCGAATAAATTAATTTGGAGGGGATTAGGAGATGGATAAATATATTTTTGATGAATTATTAAAGTGGGAAAAAAATTTAATAGAAAAGTATAAAGCGATTGTAAAAGTGGAAAAAGAAAGAGAACTTCAATCCTTTACTCTGATGAAAAAAATTGAAATTCTAAAAAAAGTGAGTGAAAAGTTTGAAGGGGAAAGGAAAAAACTTTTCGTAAGAGCAGAAATCAATCCGCTTCAAGACAGAGAGAAACAATTAGACCAAGAAATTAAAAGTACAAAAGGTATTTATTATGAGAATAAGGAAGAAATCGAAATTACCCTTGAATACTTAAGAAAAGAAATTGATAATGATGATGAGAGTCAGCAAATTATTACGGATGATAAAGAGGTATTTTTAAAATGAAACTAGAAAAGCATCCACAACGGGTGCTTTTTTCTTTGTTATATAGAAATTACATATTAAACATAGATGTATATGCGTTGTTACTACACGCTAAGGAAGTAATGTAATAAAAAGATGAGACCGATGAAACTGTATAAAAACCAAAAGAATCCTAAGATGGGGAATGTTTTATGAAAATTAAGCATGGTGAACCTCCTTGGGTATATAAAGGATTATAATACATCGTTGGTCTATTTAGAATACTAACCATGAATTGGATAGTATTAGGCAGGGTTAGATCAATCGAAATTATACATTAAACGTATTTAATGAGTCTATTAGGTATAAAGATAAGCGATAATCATACAATGATATGGAAGGGTCTTTTCTAACGTATTAGTTACCTCAACGTATATGTATCTTTTGGCGCCTGGGCGAGGGTGCTTTTTTTATTGCACATTATGATAAGGACAAGCATATTATGTAATAGGACGAGTTTTTCGTGTCCTATTCAATGCTCAGGATAAACCCCAATTTATATTGAGAGCACCCTCGATACTGGTGCTCTCTTTTTATTGAAAATTATATATAAATATATATAATATGATTGATGGATTAACATTTCAATCTGAGGGGTACAAATTCGATGCGACGTAAAAAGGATTTGTTGAAACAATGGAAGGTGGATTTGCAAGCTGTTCAAGAAGAAAAAAGGATGAAGAGGAAGGCTAAGAATAAGAAATATAGCATTCCTGGTAATGCAGCGGGATTCATGAATGGAAAGAATACTTATCGTAAAGAGAATGGGGTATGGAAGCAAAGAAATAAATGACGTGAAGGTAAATAAGTTTTGTTAAATTTATAGCAAGTATTGTAGGCGCTTCCGTAATCTGGGTGGCGTCTTGTTTGTTTTTAAGGAAAGATAAGGACAAGCCCCATAAGAATGAAGCTTGATTATTATTAACAAACAATCTCCACAGAATGTAGTTCAGAAAAATTTCGTACGATATTACCATCTGTTTGTTCAAGAGTAATAGGGCTATCTTCCTTTTGATAATTTTTGAGAAGGTCAATGAAGTTTTCGCCACCATTTATTTTATCGAAATCAGGGACTTCGACTTTTAAACCGTCTTTAAAGTTCAAAATAAATTTCATAGTCAACACTTCCTTTTAATACTTTTGTAAAGTAGAAGGAAGTTTTTACTAACTAACAAAACAAACGAACAAAAATAAATGTCACGATTAGGTCTACCCTACACGGATATAAAAGAGAAAACGAATTTATCGTATTTCTTAATGTCCTGTTTACGTGTACGGAAAATAAATGATATTAAGTACTAAGGTGGCTTCCTGCCATCTCTTGTCCGAAGCCAATTCATCTCCCACCTACTCACTTCGCGTTCCTTGAGGAAGGGGCTTCTTGGTTAAAATGATAAATTTATTCAAAGAACATCGAAAGAGTTTTCATATACCATGTGATCATAAGAGGTTGATTAAATACCAAGATATTATGTATTCATTATCTGGTAAAAAGTATACAGGAAATTCAAGATTAAATCATTTACTTTAAAGTAGCGAATCTGCTGCTTTTTTATTTTGTCACCAGTTAAGAAGGACATGAATATATTAGGAGTAAATAAAAAGCATAGGAGTGATAAATATGTTCTTCGCAAAGTTACGTGGCAGAAATGAAGTTCCACCAGTAGAAACAGATGCTCGAGGACAAGCTTTCTTTAAATTGAGCCGGGACGAGCTTGGTTTAAAATTTAAGTTGGAGTTATTTGATATAGAGAATGTAGTAGTTGCCCATCTGCATCTAGGAGCAAAAGGAACAAACGGTCCTGTTGTAGCTTTTTTATTTGGACCTATAACAAATCCAGTTTCAATAGAGTGTGCAACTTTTACAGGAATAATCACTCAAGAGGATTTGGTTGGGCCGTTAACTGGTCAAACATTAGATGCTCTTGTAAATGAAATCATTTATATTAATGTTCATACAGTACAACATCCTAATGGCGAAATTCGTGGTCAACTGTATCATTGTTAATTAAAAGTAGCGAATCCGCTACTTTTTTATTTTATAAAGAAGTAATGATAATGACTGTTTATTTATGGTAATATGAATGAAAAAAGATGATGGATGAATGACACTAGGATTAATTTTAATTGTATTAGGAATTTTAATTATCGGTATAACTACGTCCTATATAGCAAGGAAAAATGAAGGGATAAGTCGGATAGAAGTCATGGTATTTCCTATAGGTTTAATTCTAGCTATGATATTCGGACACTTTGAGTTACCAGAGTTTTTAATATTAGTAGGGTTAGTATGTATTGTATTAGGTAGCCTTATGACAATGGGAATCAGTATTTTATAGAAAAATTATGCGCAGAGAGCATCTAAAAAGGATGCTTTTTTATTTTGCATAGAAAAAAGGAATCCCGATAGATCCCTTTTTAAGCTGTCTTATAAATTTTATTTTGAAACCTATTTTTAGTATCCATAAATGCGGCGAATGTAGCTATAGCACCACCTAAATCATAGACTTGGAATTTATGGTCAAAAGCTAATCCTGTAATGAAATTGTAGCCGTATACAAAACATGTAATACCGAATAACCATAACAGGAACTTTAAATCTTTTAAGCTTAATCTATAATTCTTAATTTTTTTCCACACATGTATCAACTCCTATTGTCCTGATGTTCTGTAATTTTTCTTGATGATATCTCGCATATCTAAGACAAAGAATAGAAGGAAAACCAAGGCTATGATACTGTTAACCCAGTAGTATGTATGTCCTGTTGTGAATTCAGTATAGAAAGAAAGGGAACTCCAAACTAAAAGGATGATTGAACAGATAGTAGAGATCAATAATGAACTAAAACTTCTCATGATTTTCACCTCAATTCAAATATTTAGAACTTTTTATATAATTATACATTTAAATAAAAAGATTTACAATGAGAATTACCATATGGAGGAGTTAGACAAACTACTTCCTATTTATGTAGAAGGTGGTGGGTATGGATAGTCAACGAAGCCCAGATCGTGATTAAGCGTTTTAAATATACAAAGTAAGTAAAGGTGAGAAGGTATTAATTGATATTGTCGCAAAAACAATGGAGTCACTTTTACTCACATCTCCTATTACAGCTAATTTAGTATGTAGAGATCTAAGCACATCTTGATGCAGGACACGTTGCATCAAGGCTAAGAAGGTCTAAACATAATACAATTCGACTTGGAAAATTGACTAATCATACACCCGTATACCTCCTAAAAAAAGACGTGTATTCTCGGCGTATGCGAACGTGCGTTCTGCCGCAAGGCTTTTACATATCCCAAAAGTCGGTGGATTTAACATTGGGTTTTATTTGTCTGATAACTTTTAAAATCTTTTTCATTACAGTTGGACTAGGTATGTATTCTTTATCATTGCAAGCTTTTGAAACTGTAGGACGGCTTAATTTTGCTGTCTTTTCTAAATCAGTTTGGGTGAAGCCGTTCCGATCTAAAAAATTACCTAATTTCGTTCGGTTTTTACCTCCGAATTTCCAAAACACTTAAATCCCTCCTGAACCTATTTTCCACATTGTGGACATAAATGTAAAAAACTATTCGCATAGACGAAAAAAGTTTTTTACATAATGTACAAGCTGTCTACAATATGATGTATCAAAGTAGCTAACACGGTATTTATAAATGTAGAAGAATACGAGGTTACCAAAGTAAGTTGTGAATGATTTCCAAAGTATTTATCAAGATTTCTACCAAAGTAAAACTACCATAGTATTAAGTAGATGAGGCTATGTAAAATCTATCTTCTAAATTCTGTTTATAAAGGGGGAATATAAATGCGTGGTAGGAAGAAAACAATTTCTTTTCGTGAGTTTATGGATCGGTCGTATGAAGATAAAGAAAAGAAAATACGTAAATACAATTCTTTAAGTCCTTTCGCATTCCTTCATATGTCCGATCAGGTACTCCATACTTACATTGCATTAGGAGTAATGGGAACGGTTTTAATTGGGGCGGTCATGTTAGAAAAATATTTGGTACGACATGACTATATATCCGCAGCCAAATTTGTAAGCGAAGGAATTTATTACGGCATGCGAATTGGTGGAGTTTGTTTGGTTGGATATGTATTTATTCGCATCGTAATCATGTTTTAGGGGGGAGTATATGAAACTGATTAAGAAGTGGCTTCTTACACAAAGGTTAAGGAATCAACTTATAGAGGTATTTGGAAAAGCAGGTCTATATACGGAACATCAAACACGCGGGGGGAAAGTACCTATTTATCCAAAGGTACATACTGTTTCTTCTTCAGCAGAAAGTGTGAGATATGTGTTTACCATACCAAACGGATTAGATCCACAAAAGATTGAAAAGAAGTGGTTTTGTTTCCAGCAAATATTAGGACGAAATATTACGATTGAAGGTGATGTGAAAAAATTTGTCCTACATGTATTCCGTTCGAACGCTGGGCTAAAATCGTACAATTATTGTTATAAAGAATGGAAACCACTATTAAAAGATTACCGTTTACCTGTTGTTGTCGGTAGGGACCAATTTGGAAAGATGATTGCGTACGATATGATTGACTCCAATTCACCACACTTATTAATTGCAGGGGAAACGGGAAGTGGGAAAAGTAGTATGGTACGTGTTATATTATCCACACTTATTCAATATATGTTTCCTGAAAAGTTGCATTTATATCTTGGTGACTTAAAAAACTCTGAATTTCATTTTTTGCGTAGAGTGAAGCATGTAAAAGAAGTTTGTATGGAAGAAATCGAAATGAAAATAATGCTTCAAAAGTTATGGAAGGAAATCAGAGAACGAAGAACACTTATGGAAGACTATGAAGTTGATCATATTGATGCGTATAACAAAATAAATCCTAATTATCAAAAACCATATATTCTACTTGCTATCGATGAGGTAGCTATGCTTAAAGATGAAAAAGAGTGTATGGCTACAATAGAAAAGATTTCAGCAGTTGGGCGATCACTTGGAGTCTTTCTTATGCTTAGTATGCAGCGACCAGATGCCAAGGTGTTAGATGGTAAGTTAAAACTTAATATGACTGTAAGAATTGGCTTTAAATGTGATAGTGTGATTAATAGTAATATCATGGGTACTCCTGGTTCAGAGCATTTAGAGCAATCTGGCCAAATGATTTTAAAAAGAAATGGATTAAAGAAAGTGCAAGCACCTTACTTGTCACTATGTAAAGCGAAACAAATTATTGAGCCATATCGTATGGCTAAAGAGGAGAAAAAATCTAAAAACCCTCTGCAAAAAGAAATGCCTTTATTTGGAGTGTTAGATGATGAAGAGTAGAGATATAGGGATTTTGAATGACTTGAAACGATTTAGGTGTATGTCTCGTGACGATATTATTTATTTACATTTTCAAGGATTAAAGAATGCAATAACTTGTTGTAATACAGTTATGAAACGATTAAGAAGAGATGGGCATGTTGATGCTAACGTATTACAGCACCCATACATTTATTTTCCACAACCCAGTTCTATCAAAAAAACGAGTCAAAAAATTCCTCATTTCCTTGGTATTGTGGACGTATACAAACAACTCGTTCATTATGAAAATCCTAAGCTATTCGAAGTTGAACCAAAGTATGGGAAAGAATATATGGAACCGGATGCTTTTACAATATGGCGTAGATCGCCATTCTTTATTGAAGTTCAAAAGTCAGTGTACAGTAAAAAGATAATGCAAGATAAGATAAATAGATATGAGTTATACTTCCATAGCCAAGAATGGCATAATGAATCTTGGCAACCGAAAACTTCTAAATTCTTTCCTTCAATCCTTATCATTACTGACAAACATTATGACGTTCAATCTTCTTATTTTCGTGTATTCCAGGCGAATTCTATAGAGAGTTTTATGAATAATTTAACGGTAAAATCATAAAGAAAGCCTGCATAGTGTAGAACTGTTTCTTTTCAATAATGTATTAAGTCATGTGTGATGATGATTGTTAGACGGCAATAAATGCGGAAGAGTAAATTTGAAGCAAGTTATGAAATAGTAAAAAAATGAAAAAAGTAAACCTTTAAATAATTTTCAATGGTTAAGCCAATATCTCATTGTATAGCGCTAAGGGTGATAATATCTCAAGTATGAAATAATTAGTAATTTGTGACGGCCGAGTCTCTTACGTGGAGGGTTAGCCGTTTTTATTATATTTTATCTCTTAGTTTTCTCTATAAAGTATATTAAAAAGATAAGGTAAATCTTCTTCTAAAATGATATCTCCAAAATTAATAACTTGTACGATAATCTCTCAATTATCACTAAACCCATTCATATCAACAAGTTCTCCCACATATCCGTTTGTACCAATACTTTACTAATGTACGCATAAAAAATGCCCTTTATCTTATCTTTATCTTATCTTTACCTTATCTTTAAATTTTTATATTAAACTATAAATCTTAAAGTATTGATGTTTAAGTCTGAAAAGGAGCGGGAGATAGATGTTTATTACATATTTTATAAATAACTAATTACCTTTGAAAAATAGAATTTCTTATACGAGGAGGAATATATGAAGAATACGAGTAAAATACGAATTATTATATTATTGTTTATTAGTATTTTGGGTTTAGGAACAATGCTTGGAATACTATATCTTAATCATAAAACCAATATTCAACAAAATAAAGCGCTCGCAACCGAAAAACGTGTTTTGCAATATGAGCACACCTTGAAAAAAGAATTAGAAAAATATAATTTAGGAGAGAAAACAGCAGTTTTATTAGGAATTATGTACCAAGAGAGTAGAGGTGAGGGAAACGACCCTATGCAGTCTTCTGAATCACTGGGATTAAAGCCAAATGAAATTCAAGAGACAAGCTTGAGCATTAAACAAGGGGTAAAACACTTTGCAAAAATGTACAAATATGGAACGGAAAAAGATGTTAGCATGGAGACAATTATTCAAAGCTATAATATGGGACCAGGGTATATTGATTTTATTGCCAGTCAAGAAGTTAAACAACACTCGGAAGATTTGGCTAAAAAGTTTTCTAAGATGAAAGTTGATCAAAATCCAGCGTTGTACACTTGTGGTGGAAATAAAAATAATTTTAGGTATCCATATTGTTATGGCGATTTCGTGCGCCCATAAGGGGGCAAGGAAAAACGGTGATTGCAAGCCGTTAGGTCAACCCTAAATGACCTAGTATCACTTGGTTTACTTCGGAGGGAAACTGAAGGGGGACAACAGCATGCCAAGAAAGCCGTAAGTTGACTAAGCATCAAGTCACGACTGAACGGCAAGATATAAAGTACGAATAAGGATAAAAGCTAGACTGCTTGAACGATAGCACAAGGGAGGCTACCGTAACTAATCTCGGAAGATGCTTACAAACGAGATTCAACAGATGTCATGAGGATAGTGTAAGTCATCCTACATGAATAGGGTCATCTGTTGCCCGCTTCTATATAGAAGAAACGTGTGAAAATCGTATCCGACATCGTACGCGCAAGTTCCTTGTCTACTAAATGGGGATTGCCTAAGTCAGAATGCCGAAATGGCTATTAAGGATAACTTCAAGACCTAACAAGTCAAGAAGTATGGCTTATGAATATCTGATATGGCAACGGAGCCTTCGTAGTAGTCAGAGCTAGGGAAAGCCTAGTACAAGGCGAAGGAAGGCAGTCTGTTAGCTTACTACCAAATTGGGGAGGTGCGAAAGGCACTATGCAATGTCCAAAAGTAGTGTTAAGCAATCTGCGAAAGAAGAGTTTAGATGAAAAGTATCAATATACAAGACTCTATCGAAACCTTTACAATCCAGATTTCTTTTTACTGGCATACGATAATCTAAGTCAAAACGATGGCGCATTAACTATGGGAGTAGACAAACGGTCTATTGATGGATTTTCTATGGAAGAAATAAGTCGGCTCATCGAAGTGTTAAAAAATAAGAGTTATCAACCTTATCCATCCAAAAGGGTTTATATCCCAAAGAAAAATGGGAAGAAAAGACCTTTAGGAATACCTAGCTTCTGTGACAAATTGGTGCAAGAAGTAATTCGGATGATTTTAGAAGAAATTTATGAACCCAACTTTTCGATTTCCTCACACGCTTATCGTAAAAAGAAAAGTTGTCATAGCGCTTTGTTGGAGATAAAGCGCACTTTTACAGGAAGTAAGTGGTTCATAGAAGGGGATATCCGGGGTTTCTTTGATAACATTGAACATCACACTTTGGTGAAAATTTTGCGAAAAAGAATTGCTGATGAAACTTTTATAGAACTTATTTGGAAATTCTTACGGGCTGGATACTTAGACGAGTGGAAGTTTCATAACACATATAGTGGCGCACCACAAGGCGGTATTATTAGTCCGATACTCTCAAATATTTACCTAAATGAATTGGATAATTACATGAAATCTTTCAAAACCAGCTTTGATATAGGCATAAAACGTAAACAAAATGCTGAATACGAAAGATTACGTAGTAAAGTGCGTGGGCTACAGAAGAAAATTGACCGTGCTTATGAGCAGGACGATTTTGAGAATATGGCAGACTTGAAGGAAAAGATAAAGGCATTGAAACAAACACTAACACAAATGCCGTACAGTGATCCAATGGACAATGAATATAAACGACTTACCTATGTAAGATATGCAGATGACTTCCTTATAGGAGTTATCGGTTCTAAAGATGATGCACGCTTTGTCAAAAATGAAATAGCTAACTTTCTCAAAAAGGAATTAAATTTAGAACTGTCCATGGAAAAAACACTGATAACAAATGCTTCAAGTACATGTGCTCAATTTCTTGGGTACGAAGTAAAAATATTCAAAAGTGAAGCGATACGCACCGATAGTCTAGGAAGAAAGAAAAGACTACTAAATGGTAAAGTCCAATTAAAAATGCCACATGAAGCATGGGTAAATAAGTTACAGAAATATCAAGCCATTGAATTGAGTGCCAACGGCACTTGGAAGCCTAAACCAAGAAACTACTTCCAACGAAATGAGGATTTAGAGATTGTTGCCCAGTATAACAGTGAAATACGTGGATTGTATAACTATTATCGACTAGCCGAAAACGTGAGTAATCATATGCATCGATTCGCCTATTTTATGTTTTATTCGATGATAAAAACATTCGCTACGAAATATAAAAAGCGTACCAAACATATCCGGAAAAAGTATATGAAAAATGGACGTTTTACAGTGGAATACGGAACAAAAAGAGGAATAAAACAAATCCACTTTATTGAGCGAAGTTTTCCGAGAGTAAATGGAATTTCTAAAGAACAAACAGATGTTGTACCAAACACTAGATACACACTGAGTACAACAAAGCTCTCAGACCGAATTAAAGCAGAAACATGCGAATTATGTGGACGAAACAATACGCTCATACACATGCACCATGTTAAAAGGTTGAAAAATCTTCGAGAAAAGTCGAATAAATCATATCTCGAACAACAAATGATAGCGAGAAATCGTAAAACAATCGCTCTTTGTAAAGAGTGTCATATCAAGAGGCACAAAGGCGAGATATAAAACGCAGATGACAGATGGAGAGCCGGATACATGGAGACGTGTAAGTCCGGTTCGGAGAGGAGCATTTGGAAACCTATCACAGAGATGTGAAAAGGCGCTGGGTGCTTACTCTACACATATGCTACAAAGGTGAATGAAAAAACAATACTTATTGAAAAACTTCTTCAAAATGTACATGCCCCTTCTAAATAAGCTGTAAAATGATACTATCAGTCATCAACAATAAAATATTAGAATGTAACTTATATTTTAAATAATTCTTTTTTGTTTATATTTTTGTTATGCTCTGATGCAGGATTCTTATAATAGGGGTCACGCAATATAGCTATCAGGCTAACAATAAAAAATATCCCCTAAAATAAAAAAAGACGTTATTCTTTCTGAGAAATTATTGGAAAAAATAACGTCTTTTTATCGATGTGACGGTATCCTATATAAAAAATTTCAATCTTATTTCAATAAGGTGAAATAAGATTAAGACTCTTTTGTTATTTACTTTATGGATAATGGAATGGTAATCAAAAATTGTACGCCTTGTTTTGTATTACTCATAGAATACGTGATAAAAAGGGATTCTAAAATTTGTTTTACAATATATAACCCTAAGCCACTCCCTCCCGTATTTCGATTTCTTGACTTTTCGATTCGATAAAATGGTTTGAAAATATGT
This sequence comes from Bacillus cereus group sp. N24, assembly GCF_016483345.1. Lineage (NCBI taxonomy): Bacteria > Bacillati > Bacillota > Bacilli > Caryophanales > Bacillaceae > Bacillus > Bacillus cereus group sp. N24. The sequence continues at coordinate 14,124 of NZ_JAEHCA010000042.1, read as the reverse complement.
TGTATTTCTTCTTCTTGTATTTTGACACCTGTATTGATAACTCGTATTTGGATGTTGTTTTGTTTAGAATCCTTTGTTAACTTTATATAGACTTTTTCGTTATACGGTGAATACATAATCGCATTATGAATGATGTTTTTACAAGCTTTTTCTAAAAGAACATAATCCGTATAAACAAAAATGTCAGAATCGACTTCTTTTATTATTTGAATGCCTTTTTGAGAAGCAAAAAATTCGAGTTTTTTTGTGATTGTATCTATTGATTTCGAAAGATTTACTTCTTCCACTTGAAGTTTAAAGGTATGTTGTTCTAATCTTGACATGCTTAAAATTTCGCGAACCAGTTGTTCTAGACTTTCAATTATTTGGAAATTTTTCTTTAAATATTGGTCACGATTTTGATAGGGGCCGATATTATATATCATCCCTTCTAAGTATCCTTTCATAACAGTAAGAGGGGTTTTTAATTCATGTGCTACAATAGCAAAGAATTCCCTTCGCTTTGTTTCTATTTCTCTTTCTTTTTCAATATCACTTTTTAATTGCTGATTCGCTTTTTGTAAATCAAAAATTGCCTGTTGTAAATTGATGGACATATCATTCAAGCTATTGGACAATTCCCCTAATTCATCCATAGAACGAACCTCAATTTTTTCAGAGAAATCCAAGTTTGCCATCTTTTGTGCACCTTTATTAATATAAATAAGTGGTTTAGTAATAAACCTTGAATAGAGATAAGCACTTCCTAAACCAATAACCAGTACAATGATACTAATATAGGGTAGAAAACGTACCAAGACCTGTGAAGCTTCATCGATTGGTTGAAATGTTGCGAACACCACAAGCGTTAAGTTAACATCTTGGAATTGTACTGGCTTGGTAGCCTCATATGAATTACGAGATTCAGCCAAACCCTTTATTGGTACTGTTGTAACAAAACCTTTTGCTGGAGTACCCCCCTGAACAGTACCCCCCTGAACAGTACCCCCCTGAACGGTACTCCCCTGAATAGTACTCCCCTGAATAGTACTTTTAAGAAAAGGATAATAAATAAGCCTTCCCTCATTATCTTGAAGATATATCATTGCATTATTTTTTTGTGCGTATTCATCAACAAGTGGTGTTGCATTTTGAAGCGTAAGATCTTTAGATTTATCAATTATTTCTTCGATTCCCGTTTGAAGCTGATCTGTTTTGTATTTCTCATAAAATTTAGGGAGAAAGAAGTATAAAGTTACATAAATTAAGGCTGCAAAGGCTAACAAAATGAGAGATGTAGTCATAAAGAGTTTATAGGTAATTCTCTTCATCTTCATGATTTTTACAATCCTATTCATCGATTTTATAACCAATGCCCTTTACTGTTTTAATATAGGGTATATCTAATTTTTTTCGTATGTTTTTCATATGCGTATCAATCATTCGTGTGTCTCCAGCATACTCATATCCCCAAATTTTTTCTACGATATTTTCTCTTGTGAGTACCTTTTTTTCATTTTGAAGTAGTAGATGCAAAATTTCAAATTCCTTTGTCGTTAAGGGAACGTCAATCCTATTTACATATACTTTATATGCATCGCCATCGACATGTAGTTCTCTAAATACAAAATGATTATCCGTACTTTGATTATTACTTCTTCTCAGTACTGCTTCGACTCGTCTCATCAAAACATGAAAAGAAAAAGGTTTCGTAATATAATCATCGATTCCAAGATCAAATCCTTTCATTTGATCTTGTTCTTCTTCTAGCGCAGTTAGCATAATAATTGGTATATTTGACTGACTTCGAATCATTTTGGCAACTTCAAATCCATTTAGGTTTGGCATCATCACATCTAGAAGAATTAAATCAAAGGATTGCTTATTAAATTGTTTCATGCCCTCTAATCCATCTGATGCAACTATAACTTTATACTGTTGTGTCATTAAAAATTGTTTGATTAATTCTTGTATTTCTTGATCATCTTCTACCACCAGAATGTGATAGTTCTTCATAATATCACCTCTTGTAGTCATTATAACCTTCCAATCTGGAGTTGATATGGAGACGTATTAGAAACACCATAAAAACTTCACAAGAAAACTACATGTATTTCAAATCAGATCCAGATGCATGAGATAGGTTATATACATAACAAGACAGAGGGAGGTAATTAAGATGTCACTGGAAGCAAACATCATTCTTTCTTTATTAGATGTACAACTGTGGATGGTCCCTCATTCGAATAATATACGCATAAAAGAGAAAAAACAAAAATTGAAACCAGCACCGTGCTTAAACAAATACACAAGTGTAAATAAAAGAAAGCTATATAAGTCTAGTGAACAAAAATAGGGAGAATCAAATTGATTCTCTCTATTTTTGTATTCAATTATTAGGTACTGAAAATCTTTACTATAACTCTAGATTAACTCCATATAGAATACAGATTAAGTTTGTATGATACATGTACCAAATAGAGAGGAATGATACATGATGTTGACGATTTACACAATCTATCAAATTTTATCCCTTCCTTCTTATTTACACACAAACCTATTACCATCCATTCTCACGAGAATGCTAGGATCTAAGTTTATAACAAAAGAATAAATAGGCTAATGGATGTTTATTGTCCCTTGTTTCCACTTTTTGCAAAACACCTGTATAAACACGCATGCTACTTTGTACATTGAATACCCTATTTGTTGAGAGCCGAATAGGCTCTTTTTTTAGAGACAAGCTCGAAGTGGGTTTGAATATCGTCATACATATATTCATAGGAAATTTCAAATATAATGTTACCCCTACGAAAAAACAGTTGATTTATGTTTAAACCATGCCCAAAGGTAAAATTTTCTTTTTTTGAAATGGTGATTCTTAAATATTACATTCATACATCGTATTTCAAATATCAAGATAAAAATATTCAATTGTAAATTAAAGGAGAAAGGGATGTTCACAATGGGACACTATGATACAAATCAAACAGAAAGCAATAGGAATAAAGCCTATAAAAAAACAGGGTATTTTTTCACAGGAATAATTAGTGCAGTGATTGGTGCCATTACCATTGGATTGACCACCACTTATATAAATGAAATCAAAGGAAGTGCAGGTCAATCTCCTAAGCATAACGAAGTAAATCAGGCTACGCCGATCTCTTACAAACCAGAAGATGTGAGCAATCCTCAAAATATGATTGAAACTGCAAAAGAGGTTGTCGTAGGTGTCATTAACTATAAACAAAATGCAGATTCATTTAATACGCAAAATCAATCAGAAGAAGCTGGTTCGGGATCGGGGGTCATATATAAAAAAAACGGCAATAAGGCTTTCATTGTTACAAATAATCATGTGATAGACGGTGCGAATAAAGTAGAAGTGAAATTGAATAATGGTAAAAAGGTTCCCGCTAAAGTAGTAGGGACAGATCCATTATTAGATTTAGCGGTATTAGAAATTGACGGGGCAGATGTAAAAAGAGTCGCAACACTTGGAGACTCAGAAAAAATTCGTACAGGGGAAACGGTAATAGCCATTGGGAATCCATTGGGGCTAGAAGGTAGTGTAACAAAGGGGATTATTAGTAGCAAGGAACGAGAAATACCTGTTAGTACCCTCGGAAATCAACAAGTGGATTGGCAAGCACAGGTAATTCAAACAGATGCAGCTATTAATCCTGGGAATAGTGGAGGAGCTTTGTTTAATGAACGGGGTGAAGTCATTGGAATTAATTCGAGTAAAATTGCACAACAAGCTGTTGAAGGAATTGGATTTGCAATTCCGATTCATATAGCCAAAACGATCCTAGAGTCTCTTGAAAAAGATGGAACAGTTAAGCGTCCGATGATGGGTGTACAGTTATTAGATGTGGAGAAAATGACAGATTCTGCACGCCATCAATTAAAATTACCAAAAGAGATATCAAATGGTGCAGTATTAAGGAATATCTCAAACCAATCACCAGCAGAAAAAGGTGGATTGCAACAATATGATGTTGTGATTGCATTAGATGGACAAAAAATAGAAAATGTCGTTCAATTCCGTAAATATTTATATGAAAAGAAAAAATTGGGGGATACAATTAAAGTAACAGTTTATCGAAATGGTGAAAAACTAACAAAAACCGTGAAATTAATGGAACAAACACGTACCACTTAACAGCCACCTTTTGGTGGCTTTTTCTATTTTACTAGTTTTATATGTACGATCATTCCATTCGTCCTCACTCCACATTAATGAACTGGCTCTCTACCAATTTTCAAAATCGATTACGTATTTTAATTTGTGTTCCAGTTTTTCTTGACTATATTAACGAATCACTACATATGCACTCCAGATAAGCCCTAATATCTTTAGATAATCTACTGAATATCTTCATATAAACTCCAGATAGTGTATTTAGAATAACAACTATCAAGGAGGTTAGGAAAAATGAATTTTATAAAACGCGCAATTCTCAGTATGAAAAAAAGAATAGGAACATCATTAATTTTGATGGCGGTCTTTCTGATTGTTACAAACTTAGTGCTGGCAGGATTTGCAATCCAGAATGCATCAAAAAAAGCTGCTGATTCAGCAAGAAAAAAACTGGGTGCTGATGTTACTTTAAGTCTTGATTTTGATAAATTAGGAAAACAAGCAAGGGAAACTGGAGAAGCGCCTAATCCGCCGCAGCTCAATACAAAAGAAACAGATCAATTAGCGAAGTCCAAATATGTTAAAGACTATAATTATATAACCCATAATTTCGGAATTGCAGATGGATTTAAATTAGTAGGAGCTTCAGAAGGAGAAGATGAAGGAAAAGGAAAAGGTAGCGTTGCAATGGTTGGAGGATCAGGTTCAGGTTCAGAAATAGATATGAATTCTTCTCTTATGATAGAAGGAGTTCGCAAGACTTTATTACAAGAAAGTTTTAAAAATGGAAAAAGTAAAATCATTGATGGGAAACCAATTACAGAAAAGATGCAAGATCAGAATGTAACTTTAATGGAAAAACGATTAGCGGAACAAAATAATTTGAAAGTGGGAGATAAGGTTAAAATTCAATCAGGGGATAAGAAGGAAACTCTTGAAGTTGAAATTATTGGTATTTATGAAACGAATGAGCAACCAATGGGTCAAAACCCCCCTCCTATGATGAATCCAGCTAATAAACTATATATGCCTCACTCTACTTTAAAGAAATTAGAAACAGATGAAGGTATGAGTAGCATTCAGGTCGTGTACTTATTGAACGATCCACAGTATATTGATGCATTTAAAAAAGAAGCAAAAAAATCTGATATTGATTTTAATTATTTTAAGTTAGATGCACATGATTCATTGTACAAGCAAATGATTGGTCCTATCGAAAATATCGCTTCTACGTCTCAAATGATTATCTATATGGTATCTATTGCAGGTGCGATTATTTTAGGATTAATCATTATGTTATCGATTAAAGCACGTCGTAAGGAAATGGGGATTTTATTATCTATTGGAGAGAAAAAATGGAAACTGATGGCGCAGTTCGTAGTAGAAGTAGCATGTATTGCTATTTTAGCATTTGGATTATCCCTAACAACAGGAGCTAAAGTTTCTCAATTCGTAGGGGATAACTTACTTTCGAGTGAAATTGCTACAGCAAGCGAAGAAAAAGACAATTCACAAAATGGTAGTGTAATGATGGTTGGGGCTGGTGGTACTCCACAAAACCAAAATGAAGATCCAATTGATAAAATTGATGTAAGTGTAACAGGAGAGGATTTAGGGAAAATGGGGGGAATTGGACTGACTATTGCTATATTAGCAACGCTTCTTCCGGCATTATCTATCCTACGCTTAAATCCAAAACAAATTCTTTTAAAAGATGAATAAGGAGGCTCGATATGGAGACAATTTTACAATTTAAAAACTTAGATTATTATTATGAAAGTAACGGAAAAAAAGTAACGATACTAGATAATGTGAATTTTTCTTTTCAAAAAGGGCATTTCTACACGATTTTAGGGCCATCTGGATCTGGTAAAACTACAACTCTTAGCTTAGGTTGTGGGCTGGATATACCTAAAAATGGTTATGTACTGTATAACGGCAAGGATATTAGAAAAATTGGCTTGGATCGATACCGTAATCAACATGTATCTGTAATTTTCCAATCTTATAATTTGATTACCTATATGACTGCTCTTCAGAATGTATTAACAGCAATGGAAATTACAGGTGTGAAGGTACAAAATAAAAAAGCAAGAGCATTAGAATTATTAGAGAAGGTAGGACTCACAGAAGTAGAAGCGAAACGAAATGTCTTGCAATTAAGTGGCGGGCAACAACAACGTGTAGCAATTGCTCGAGCGCTATCTTGTAATGTCGATTTACTAATCGCTGATGAACCAACAGGAAACCTTGATGGAGAAACAGCGAAAGAGATTATTGAGCTGTTTCAGGAGCTCGCCCATCAAGAGAATAAATGTGTAATTGTTGTTACGCATTCACAAGAAGTTGCAAAAATATCAGATCGAGCAGTTTATTTAAGTAAAAAGAAGTTAGTAGTAAATGAAATTAATAATAGTTAAGAAAAAAAGTTACTATTGTTCTTAATTCACATAATTTTCAAAATTAAAATCTATGGATGTTAATATTTGTTATATAATGTATTTGTCAAAGCATTACCCCTGTAGTTTCTATGATGAATCTGTAAGATAGTTTGTTTGCCCCGTATATTCATCTTAAACTAAAAAGAACTTGTAGAGATTCCTACAGGTTCTTTTTGTTTTAAGGGTTATATGTGAATTTAAAATATAATTACAATTTTTTGAGGGGGGAAAAGTACATGTTTGTAAAAGCAGAAAGATTATTAATACGGAAATTTGAGTTCAAAGATTGGCAAGCTGTCCATGAGTATACATCAGATATCAATGCTATGAAATACATACCTGAAGGGGTTTTTACTGAAGAAGATACAAGGAACTTTGTGAATGAAAACATTGGTAAAAATGCTAAGAACTTTCCTGTGGTATTAATAGATGAAGATATCCTGATTGGTCATATAGTATTTCATAAATATTTTGGTGAGCATACTTATGAGATTGGTTGGGTGTTCAATCCAAAATACTTTAATAAAGGATATGCTTCTGAAGCAGCACAAGCTATATTGAAATATGGCTTTAAGGAAATGAAATTACATAGGATTATCGCTACATGTCAGCCACAAAATATCCCATCGTATCGAGTGATGGAGAAGATTGGAATGAGAAGAGAAGGCTATTTTAGGAAATGTATACCACATGGGAATGAATGGTGGGATGAATATTATTACGCTATTTTAGAAGAAGAAAGTGTGCAAAAGAAGTGTTAGAAAGCCGTAGCATGATTGACAGAATTAAACTCGTTAGATATCTCGTAATAGATAGCATAATAGATAATTAAATTGTTGTATATTTTAATATATTGTTATAATATTACGAAGGGAATAAGGTAATATAAGGTAAATACGCTAATGTTATTGTATAAATATAGCGCAAACAGGGAGAATGGACATGAAAAGATATCTAGTATTAGGATTATTGTTGTCAAGTTTATTAGTGGGGTGTGGTCAGGAGAACGCCTCTACCAAGAAAGAAACTCCTAAGAGTGAGCAGGAAGTGAAGAAGGACGCGCAAGCCGATAAGAAGGTAGATGAAACAAAGCGTGATGAATTAAAGGACGCGGAAAATTTGGATGATAATGTGCCAAGGGATAACGAAAACAAAGCGATTGATACGGAAAAAAATGAGGATAAAGTTGATATTGTGCAGTATCAGCTTCCAGTAGATGAAAGTAGTTCTACAATGCCTGTCGATTACTTTGAAGCACTTGAACATGGTATGCCATATGAAGAAGTAGCTAAGGCATTACACCGTAATGCGACAAGTGCATTTAAAACGAAGAAGTTTGATACTGAATTAATTGAATATATTTATGAGGCGCCAGAAGCGGTGATACAAGTTCAATTTAAGGACGGTAAGTTATTTGGTGCGGATTATGTTGGCCAAGATAAGGAAATGTATTCAGTTATTCCCGTCGGATGGGATGTCAAAAATAATCGTTGGGCTGAAGAGAAAAACGTAAGCGTGCAATCTAATGAGAGTAAGTCAAATAATCACAAGTCTCAAATGGACGAAGGCAAGAATGTTGAAGCCAATGATAAGCCCGAAGAAGTTACTACCAAACATAAACCTAATAATAACGAAGTTGAACAACAACGTAAGGAAGTAGAAGAATTTAAGCCGAGTGATGCAGACATGGAACGCATTAAACGACAAGAGGACCGTTGGAATACGCCATCAGGAGGTGTGGGTGCTACATGGCAGCAAGAAATGGAAGAGATGAAAAAACAGAAATAAAATAATGTATATACCTATTATATGGATTAAATGAATTTGAAGCGAGAAATTTATTGGATTTACTAACTCTTAATAAGAGTGGAAGATTATCACAAGGTAAAGTAATTATTGCTTTACCTTGTGATAATTTATAACAAAATCTGATTATCGATCTTATTTTCAAAAAATGCTCTTTAGACTTGCCTATAAATCAAATTTTATTTTTAACTAATACTACGGTTTAGAAATCATAAAAGTTAATCTATTTCTAAATTTAATTGGCTACAATTAAATTTCTTTTCTTATCGATATGATTAAGTAACATACTATACTCTTCTTCATACATAGCTAAACGTTGCGAAAGAGAGTGATTCTCTGCTTCTAAATATTTAATTTGATTTTGTAAAGTTGCCAATTCATCCATTTCTTTATAATTTTGTAGAAATGAAATAATGTCATCTAATGTAATAGATAAAGAGTTTGTTTCTTTTTTTTGTTGGAAGGGAGAAATGTTATTTTCCACTTTTCGATTTTGTTTTGCCTGTTGTATTTCTTCTTCGTATTGTTTTCGCAAGTAAGAGTTCCAACGAAATCCGCAAGCAGCAGGAGTTCGGGCCAATGGTTTAGCCGCTTCTTTAAATGCAGCTAACTGTGTTCCGCCGTTACGAATATTTTGAAGCACGATTGTTGCGAGAAGTAAATCGTTATCGTTAGTCCAGGAATCTTGTCTTGAAATTACCACGTTTCCATCCCCCTTATATGCTTTTTATTATATATATGCAAGTACTTAAAATGATAGAAGCTCAACTTCTCTTAAGATAATTAGGAGCAAATTAATAGAAGTATGTATTTTTAAAAATGCGAAATTGCATAAAAAATAAGGTTGACTATTCACTATAGCTGTAACTATAATAGTTACATCCGAGCAACTGAATTAATAGATTTGATGACCTGAATTAGTTGTATTAGTGATGTATAAGCAATTATTAAAAAATGAATGGAGTTGAAATATAAGCCTACATGTAAGACGTCTGTATAAGAAAAGAAGTTAGGTAATATACATTTTTTTATAATCATATATAAATTAAAAGAGGTGCACATTTTGAAAGTTTTTAAGGGAATTCTAGTTTCTTCAATTGCGTTAACAGCATTTAATGGGGTAGGTGGTATACTTCCAAGCGAAAAATCAGAAGTTGCCTACGCCGCTACTTACAATTATTCAAATAAGCAATTGAATTCTACTGTACAAAAGCAAGTTACTAAACAATTAATTTTGAAATTTAAAAATGAAGCAAATTTACCATATCAGGATGGGGTAGAAAAATTCATTAAAGAAGAAAAACAAGACCCTGAATTAATTAAAATTTTAGCGGAATACCCAAATATAACTATAAATCGACTTTTTAGTTCTTTAAACCCTACAGAAATTAAAAATTTAGGTGAAGAAATAAAAGATTCGGATCATATTTCTTCTAATTTGCTAAACTATTATATTGTAGAAACCCAAGGTAATATTGATGTACAAGCATTACTTGTAAAATTTGAGAAATCATCTCTTGTTGAAACGGCATATTTACAGGAAGAAGAAGCACCACCAGAAGAGCGTTTACCAAATTTATCTGTTAATCCATATGATGAGCCTAGACTTACAAGGCAAGGTTACCTTGAACCAGCACCATTAGGAATCAATGCACCTTATGCCTGGGGTATAAAAGGTGGAGATGGAAAAGGAACAACTTTTGTAGATATGGAGTATGGCTGGTTATTTACTCATGAAGATTTGGTGAATCAGAAAATCGAATTGATATCAGGACAGAATAAGAGTGAACACCATGATCACGGTACTTCAGTCTTAGGGATTGTTTCGGCAGAAGATAATAACATAGGCGGAATTGGGATTGCACCAAAAGCTAAGGTAAAAGTTGTATCGCAGATTAGAGATAATGGTAGATATAATACAGCAGATGCTATTTTAAGTGCAGTTAACAATATGCAAGCTGGAGATATCCTGTTATTAGAAGCCCAAGCAACATACGATGGATATGGAGATAAGAACTATCTTCCTGTAGAAGTAAAACCAGATATATTTGATGCAATTCGTATAGGAGCAAATAAGGGAATTATTATCATTGAAGCAGGTGCAAACGGCGGAAATGATTTGGATCAATTCAGAGACCGTAATGGTAAACAAGTTTTAAATCGTAATAGTCCTGATTTTAAAGATTCAGGGGCAATTATGGTTGGGGCAGCTTCTGCAAGGGTCCCTCATAAACGTTCATATTTCTCTAATTACGGTAGTAGAGTGGATGTTTATGGGTGGGGAAATGCAGTAGACACAACAGATGCAAAACCAAGTGAATTTATGACAAATCTATATACATCTAGCTTTAGCGGAACGTCTAGTGCATCACCTATTATTGCTGGTGCTGCTGCATCAATTCAAGGGATCGCAAAAAATAATCAGGGGAAAGTATATACACCAAGCCAGCTAAGGGATATTTTAAGTGATTCTAGTACTGGAACGAAATCTAATGATCCAACTACCGATAAAATTGGTGTGTTACCTGACTTAAAAGCCATCTTATCTAAACTTGGTTTTTCACCAAATTTAGGTAATGATTCTTCCATTGTATTTCCTGAGGAACAAGAAATAAATAATGGAAATAAGGAAAATGAAGGATCTACTATTACATTCCCAAAAGAGGATTCAGCTAATAGTGAAGGGAACTCTAGCTTCATTTTCCCAGAATAATTGTGGAGATATCTTTTATTTAGTATGAAAGACTTTTATATAAATAGTTGCTAATAATACTAGTCAGATAGGCTCTTATGTGTAATAGCATAAGAGCCTATCTGTTGTACTTTTAATCATATGAGGTGGAAAGTACTTCTGGGTATATTTTTAGTGTAGTGAAGTGTCTTATATCAACATTTAAATAATATTCAGTGTAGCCTCATTATAAATTTAGAAATGGACTACTTTTTCAATTATATGCATAATGGAAATTAGTGGTAATAGTGCAGTCCAACCAACTGCATAAACGTTTAATTTTTCAACTAATTTGTAGTTTTCACTATTTGAAATAGGTAATCCATTGTTATAGAAATTGCTGTATAGAGTGATGGAAACGAATGTGGAAGTAGGGGTAGTTCAAGATAGTTTGTATATAATTTATGACAACTTTAATAAATTAATTTTTACTATCGTATGAATTAGGATAAATTATTATAAGTTATGGTTATTACTTAGCATTTTGTTTTACTTGATCTTTTAATTCATTAAGGGTCTTACCGCTAATATTGTCAGTAATAGTTTCATGTATTTCATTTTTCAATACAATTGTTTTACCTGCAATTTCTGCCTTGGAAGACATTTTACTTTCATTAATAGTTTCTATGTTTGTTTGAAGGTCAGCTTTGTTATTTTCATCAAAAGTAATTGCAAATGGTTCAATTGCTCCGTAGTAGTTTCCAAATAATTGATCTTTCTTCAAAAACATCATATATTTTTTATTAACTTTAGGCTCGATATATAAAGGATCCTTATTTTGAACCTCTTTAGTAGTTACCTTAGTAGCTTGTTTTGTAACTGTGCCATCTGGTGCAACAACTGCATTAGAATCTTCAAGCTTAACTGTTTCAGCAAAACGATGATTGATTTTTATTTGTTTATTTTCATTCACACCTTTAATTGTTTCGGAAATGTTGAAATTATATAGATGTCCTTCAACATAGTTTTCTTTGTCCTCTTCAGATGGATTACTTGGATTACGTGCCATATTCCACTTAGAGTCAAGACCTCCATATTCACCAATTACAACTAGATCGGCTTCATTAATCATTTGATTTAAATCACTTGTAGCAGGGAAATCTTTACTGAGAATGACAGTTTCAGCATTCTTATCTTCGCCAGCAACATTGGAGAAGTGACTATTATATGCTGAATATCCTCCAAAACCAATCACTGCAGCTAAAGGAATTGCAATTACTATAGTTTTTGCTTTTTTACTTAACATTAAGAAATCATCTCCTTTTTTTCTTAATAGATTGCATTTACACCATTCTTATCGTCAGTTTGAGGAACATGCATAGTAGTACGATTACGATTGCTGTTCATAATTGAAGTGCCACTGTTGTGACCTATTCCTATTGCATGACCAAACTCATGTACTCCTGTACTTTTAGCAACATTAGATTTTGTAATATTTGTATTCCCTGCATTAATATCACCAGCGAATTTTGTTACTTTTTTTGTGGATGTATTATAAGTTGTGTTCATTCTTCCGTAATAAGTAGAGGAACTTTCAAACCAAGAGTTTAATTTGTTCACAGAAGAAGAAGAGACTGTAAAGTTAATACGAGAAGCAGTGTACCAGGCTGAATCTGCAGCTTGCCAACCGGATTTAATGATACTGGAGCCATCGTCTAATCTGTCTCCCCACTTATATGTAGCTGATTTTGAAGGTAGCTTCCATCCTTCTTTTACATAAGCTTCTGAAACTCCAACGCTGGAAAAGACAAACACACTACCTAATAAAAATGCAGTAATCCCTTTTCTAAAATTCATATTATCCCTCCAAAGATTATTTTTAACAAGAGAATTATAGCATCATTATCTTGTTTTGGATTAATATTTTTCTAAAATTCGGAATATTTATATTGAGAAAATGATATAAAATATCTTTTAAGGAGACGTTATTATAATGTATAAACATAAAGTAATAAAATGGAGTCTATGTTTATTAATATTTACTTCTTTAATTATTATTGGCAAAACAATTTGGTCAAATACAGACATAGCAGAAGTGTCTAATGTTTCATCAAATTCTGAAACTATAGTATTAAGTAAGACACTCAAAACTACAAATCATTTAAGTGAAATGATAGAAGAAGCAGATGTAATTGTACTAGGTAAATATGACGGTTTACACTCTAAATGGAATATGGCAAACAATTCATCATATGAGATTCAAGATGAAGATGTCGAAGGCCATCTGTTTAATTTTCATGTTAAAGAAATTTTAAAAGGGGACTCTGTAGAGAATAAAATTTTAATAAATCATAGATACTCAGAAAGCCTCGTATTAGAGGAAAGTAATGAAGTTATTGATGACAATGGAATAATTCTGAAAGGTGCTACGAAAGTATTTACAAAAAAAGTAAAAAATAAAGATCCATTGTATATAAAACCTAAATCTGGTGACACATATATAGTTTTTTTAAAAGAGAATAGTAAACTTGGACATTTTTATCCAGCTTTAGAACCTTTTATGATTCAGTTTGATTTAAGGGATATTGCGCAACTAAAAAGTAATTTAATAGATTGGGATAAAAATAAATATAAATATAAATTTGAGGTAAAGGTTAAAGAGAAAATTTTTTATATTGAAAATGAAATAGATTCAACCATCAAAGATAATATTAGTGGAAAAAAATTAATGGATATTAAGGATTTTGTGAAGAGGCCTTTAAAAATGAAATAACATTTTCACAGGCTATAAATCTACCCGGCATTAAAGGATAGAATTTGCAGAGATTTAAAATAATAAATTGCATTATGAAAAGAGCTCAAAAAAAGAGTCTAATCTTTTTTTGAGTTTTCTTTTGCATTCTTTATGCAGAATATGAATTAAGAAGATGTCTTATTTGTTCTTTGAACTACCCCCACTTTCACTTCGTTTAGAAGAGGGGGATTCCTAAGTAAAGAGTTCTATCTAACTCTAATTTATTAGGCTATCTCCACAGTCCTTGCGGTTAGAAGCCTTATCGCTTCATTCTTTAGATTGATACTTG
>NZ_JAEHCA010000041.1:0-29459 GCF_016483345.1 Bacillus cereus group sp. N24 | reverse complement strand
GAACAGCCAATCGTTTTATTGATTAGGGTCGCTTGTGCTTTATTTGGATAGATACGAAATTTATATGCTTTATTGATTATCATTCGTTTCACCCCCATTTCGATATGTGTCTATTATACAACAAACATACATTCGATAGGTAGTGAAGTAACAGTTTATGTATGTCGAACAATTAAGATGGCTTCCTACCATCCCTTGTCCGAAGCCAATTCATCTCCCACCTACTCACTTCGCGTTACTTGAGGAAGGAGTCTTCTTGGCTAAAATGATAAAACTGAGTAATTACCTGTTACCCTTTATTTTATATATACTTTTCTTTAGCTTTGGCTTCTTGTGTAATCGTACTTTAGTCCCATTAATATCTAAGTCAATCTTTTCTTCCTCTAAAGCCTCCATTTTTTCTTTATGTTCTTTTTCAATTCTATCTCTTTCTTCTTTTCTCTTAGTCGCTTTGGGACCAATTACAAACAGAATTAAGAATATACTCACCATTACAACAAAAGTAGTCACTAGTACCTCTCCCCCTTTGCCAAAACTTCATACAACAAAATTCTTTTTAATGTATTAGACTTAACTCAGAAATCTAGAGGAGGACGAGCACTAGCATAATTGCACAGAAACATTATAGAAATTACCTGCACTATTCCTCCTTCTCCTTATATAAAACAAGATTATAAATGACGCAGTAAGGCCGGTACTAACAATGTCATTACAAATATAAAAATTGAACTATACCTCAAACTTGAACTCCATTTTCCATATTTGGGATGTTCAAATTTCTTATAAAGCATACCTAATGCTAGAGATATTAAAAACATTAATACAGCTGTCCCTAAAATTATGGAAGTAATTAAGCCCACCATATTACTCATAAAGGTTTGAAAATCAAAAGAACGTGTCGTCAACATTAACACTGGTAGAATCCTTATTAAAAGTATGAGAATAAATGAACCTACTCCAAAATATATAGATTTTTTTTTCCACTTTATATGTTTAAACCATAAAGAAGCTCCAAAAACTAATAATGATATTAAAATTACTACAGAAAGTATAAGGAAAATAACATCAAAGAATGCAGGCACACTCGCATGGACTGCACCATCTATTTTACCTCCCCCATCTTTTATTACATCACTGCCACCATTAAACAAAGAACCAAACCAGTCTACAATCCAATCGGTCATCCACGAAATATCGAATGGTAAATCTTCGTTTTTTGTTTGCGCAGGAGCAACTGAGTTGAAAATTTTCAAATTCTCCTCCCCCTTCATTAAAAATTACCCCCTTTACTTTAAGTATATAAATTTACTTAACCAAAACTAAGAAAGTATTAAATCATCCTTGATTAAATAGAAGAACCACACTTATGAATAGAAATTTCATTTGTTACATTTGTACACTCGCTTTTTGATAACTATCCATTGCATTTAGCTTTGTCCCTATTTTGGAATAAGTAAAAAAGTACCCATCCAATTGTGATACACATAATAATTGGATGAGTACTTCATTACACATTCTTTATTCTATTTTTATTGATATAGAAGAGGTTTATACATTTCATGGTGATACAAACTATAGTAACCAATTAAATAATTTTTAAATATTACTACGTAATTCAATCGATTTAAGAAAATAAAATTTCACAAACCTTTGATGATAGCTTCTTGGTTTATCGGATAGAACATATGTATGAAAAACGCAACATAATATCGGTTTTTCTAACCTTGTAAATGACTTAATATATATCTTTGCGTATTTATGTCTTGGCGTTTTAATGCCGTTACTAATTCTCGATTAACATCTGATACAGGTAATGGTTCTCCATATATATCAAATAATCTTATACCGAACTTACTTAAAATCCGTATATTATTAAGATTCCTACTCTCTTGTGTATAACTAATAATATGGCGTAAATTAATCCCAAAACTTATCATAAACTAACGCTCCCTCTTCAATGTAAATAGATATGGATATACTTCTATTTATTCTCGAGGAATCCCTTGAAGCTTAATAAGCCCTATATATTTCTCAATACCATAACAGTATTAGCTCTCTCTTTTTCTACTATAGTGCTACGCCACTTCTTATAAGAAGTATTCAATAGACAACAGTTAATAAATCAAAATCAAAAAAAGCATTAACGAAACTTGTACTGTCTTAACTATACTTTTTCAAATTTAAAAGCATGTACATTATTATAATTCAGAATGTTCTGTATATTAGTGAAAAAAATCGTAGTTAAATTTAATTTATCTAATTCCTGTTATTATCAGAATAAGCCTTTACAGAGAAATGGGGGATATTATGACTGTTCAAGAAAAAAGTAATAAGCAATTGATGGAATTATTACATGAATGGTATGAAGAAATTCGTTTATACCATGTAAAAGAAGCAAAACAGACATATCTACAAGTAAAAGAACGTTTAAAGGAAATAGAAACAGACCAATATGTATCATTCTATTATTCCCTACTGAATTTTAGATATAAAGTCTTGGTAGATGGAATGAGTATTACAAAAGATTCTTTTAATCAAATAGAAAAACTCCCTAATATCAAAGAAGAATTTTCATTATTAGCTTACTATTATTATTTCTTTAAGGCAATCCACTCTACAATTTTAGCAAATTATACTGAAGCGAAAACACACTATGAAAAGGCAAAAGAACTTTTAATTGATATACATGATGAAGTAGAAAAAGCCGAGTTTGAGTATAGATTTTCAACTTACTGTTATCAATCTTATCAACCATTTGAAGCGATTCAACATGTAGTAAAAGCCAAAGAAATATACCGGAATCATGTAGGCTATGAAATTAATATTGCTTTATGCGACAATGTATATGGACTGGCTTGTATAGATCTAAGAGAATTTGAAAGAGCGGAAGAATGTCTCAATACGGTTATTGATGTTTGTAAGAAGTATGATGAAGAACAATTATTATTACGAGTACGATCTAATTTAGGCTGGTTATATAATATTCAAGATTTATATCCATTGGCGATTAGACAGAGTTCTGAAATTATAAATACCATACCGAACCATTTTAAAGCATTATTTGTCTTAGCAAGAGCATATTATAAATTAGAAGGCGTTGAAACAGCAAAAGCATATATCGAGCAAGGAATGAAGTATTCAAATGAATCAGGAAATGAGGAATATAAGCATCGTTTCGCAGTTTTAAATGAACTAATCACAGAACTACCTAGAATTAAACTAGAAAAAGTAGTTACTGATGCAATTTCTTATTTTGAAAAAGAGGACATGTGGGATTGTGTAAAAGAATATGCAGAGATTTTAGCACTCCAATTTTACGAAGCAAATAATCATGTTAAAGCGAGCAAATATTTCTATATTAGTAATAATGCTGATAAGAAACATTTGAGAAAAGGAGCGTTAAAGTAATGAAAAAAATAAAAAAAGTGTTATTAAGTATGGTAGTAGTAAGTGCATTAGCATGTAGCATGATTAGTTTAAATGTATCACAACACTCTTCGTTTAATGGTGGAGATACGCCAGCACCAACAAAACCGATTGTCTCTAGTGGAGTATCTATTGATTAACGTAATACATTTTTCTCGCTTTAAAAATCAGAAAATTCCGCCTCTTAATTTTTAAACAATGTTAAATAAATGGATAAAATATTGAACCCCTAGTCCGAAACATATTTGTTTCGGACTATTCACGTTCTTCTTTCAACTTTTCTATATAATTAGTTGATTGAGAAAAAGCACTGCTAAAATCTTCAGCAATGCTTTACGATTAGACGTAATATGATAATGAACGTCTAATTTTTTCTACTCATGAGTTCTGTAGGCACATATATTTTTATTTTAACTTCAAGATACGCTCTATTTCCTTCAGACTTAACTTACTTGCTTTTGCAATAGTTTCAAGCGGTACACCAATTTCATGTATCCCTCGAATCATTTGCATCTTACCTTGCTCAATACCTTTTTCCATACCCTCTTGTTCTGCATTCGCTAGCTTTGCTTGTTCATCTAGAAGTAGTTTCTCTCGAGCTTCATATGCTGTTCGGAAAGAAGGATCATGGCTCATGTTTTCCCCATCTCCTTTTTCAAAATAAAGAGGACACCAATTCTTAAAACACCTTTTATGGCTGCTTTAATGAATTAGTGTCCTCTAGTTTTTTAGCCAGACTATATCTTATTTCTTTTTATTTCCAAAAATTAAAATTTTCAAAAAGACCCCTACACATTTTTAAATTTTAATTAACTTGAAACATGTATTTTTTATAATTTTTATGCACCGATAAAATAAGCCCCATCATTATCATATTTGAAAATAGCGAACTCCCTCCATATGATAAAAAAGGTAGTGCAATTCCTTTTACCGGCATTATCCCAACAATCATACCAATATTTTGGAAGATTTGTAGTGTTAAAACACTACTTGTCCCAGCACATAATAATGTACCAAACAGATTCTCTGCTGAATAAGCAATTATAGTTATTCGATATATAAGAAGTAACAAGACCAATACAACGATAGCTGCTATTATAAATCCACCTTCTTCAGCGATAGTAGCAAAAATAAAATCAGTATGTTTTTCAGGAATATATACACTACCTTGACCGAATCCTTTTCCATGTAATTCACCACTTCCAACAGCTAAAAGAGATTGTTGCGTTTGATATCCTTGATCTGCATTTTCAGCTGGATTTAACCAACCTATAATGCGTGATTGTTGGTGCGGTTTTAACCTAGTAACTAATTCTTTAAAGAAAAAATCTGGATATTTTTTATATATAAATATTAATGTAGATAATATAGTTACCGGGATGACTGTACAAAATGCAATTAATTTCTTTTGAATCCCTGACATAAATAAAATACATGCAATAGATGCTGCGTATAAGAACACCATACCTGTATCTGGCTGGCTGTATACTAAAGAAATAGGAGGAATTGAAACTAACATAATTTTTCCGACCAATATGAAATCAGTTTTATATGTCCGAATCATATATTTGGCGTTATGATTCACTACTAAATTGGCGACAAATATAATTAGTGCAATTTTGAAAAACTCCGATGGTTGAATTTGACCGATAACAGGAAATTGAAACCATCTTTTTGCTCCTAATTTAACGGGAGTAAACGTTGACTCCGGTAGTATTTTTAATATAACAATTGCCACAGAACCAACAATATACAATGGCCAAGAGAACTTTTGCCATTGATCCCAATCAATACTTGCAACAAATATTAACAGTACAAAACCAATTATATAGTTCCTACCTTGCTGCAATGCAAAGTTTGTGCTTCCATACTGACCAGTTTGTTGACTACTATAAATTGCAGCGGTACTAATAATACAAAACATGCATAAAATTAAAATTAGTTTTTTATCTAGACTCCTTAATAATACTATTATTTTACTCATGAAACCCTCCTGTAGTACTCAATAAATTCCACGCTCCATAATAATTACTAGTACCCTTTTTATAAGATTTTTTGTTATTCAAATAAAAATTACATTATTATGTTATAACGCGAAATTTTATTTTATCTAAACTTTCTCTTAAGGTTTCACTTTAAATAGTTAAAGTAATAATAAGTAAATCTTAATTTTTCCTAAACTAAAATGAACAAGTCCTTTTTATCCAGAATTACTTTTCTTCTTTAAAACTTCCTCATTTCCTTTCGTTCCAAATAACTGTTTAAAAGCAAAATCAATACGTAAATTTACTAATTTAGTGGACATGGATTTTCTCTCCCTGTCTATATCATTTCTTATTGTACATAAAAAAAGGTAGTACATTTAAACAGGCTCTTACGTTACCTCACATAAGAGCCTGCCTACATTGACAAAAAAGTAATGGTTCTGAGCAAAAACAATTGCAAGTAACATCGTTTTTATCCAGAACCTTTATTTTCAGCTATTCTTTTTCTGGCCAAATTTTCGCATTTGGTTCTAATAACCACTTGTGGTCTTCCTCCATGATACGATCATTCCATGGGTTATTCTCAAGATGTCGAATCATCCAACAAAAGTACATTGCATATCCAGGCGCCGTTGCTTGTGGGTGGTCTAACTCACCTGGAATTGTAATAAAACTATTATGTACAACGCGATAAGCATCCTCACCTACCATCGCACACCCAAATCCCTGTGGCTTGTTAAAGCGATAATAATATACCTCCGGTTGATCATGATGATGAGGTGGGTAACTGGACCATCGCCCTGGATAAGAAATAACTTCTCCTACTACCATATTAGAATATGCTGCATTGTTATAGTCAAAAATTGTCCGAATAACACGCTTCGCTGTTCCCTCCCATACTCCTTCTCCAGCTACAACACTTTGACACTCATTTGGAGTATACAACTTGGACGCAAATTCTTGGTCATTATCTGTTTTTTGAACAAGCACTTCACTATCTGAAAGAGCAGTAATTGTAACCTTCACATTTTTAGCCACATGCAAACACCAAGGGTTTTCTTCAAAAACAGACTGCCTTTGAATAACTTGTTCCATTCCATCCCACTCTAAACGAATTGCCCCTTCTAGTAAAAGTACTGCCGTTTCATTCTTATTATCAAATAACAGCTCTTCTTTTCCATTAGACATCTTATATATGCCTATATCCATTAACATATCACTGCATTGACCGTTCATTTCTGTTAATACATTATACCCTTCATTTAATTCACCTAATTTTCCTAACACGGCTTTCTCCCCCTTTTAATTAATGGCTACTCTATCATTCTCTGTCTTTGTCAGCTAACTAAATTATGAGTTCCTTCTATTATTTAATGAAGAAAGCTTTTCTGGTTATGCTTTGTTTTCACTTCCGAATATACGCATATGATTTTTAACGTTTTCGTACGCGGCCTCAATTACATCTTGATGGTACGTAAAGTAATCTGAATAAGGAGTATTTAAGGCCGCAGTGTTAATTCTAGTAATTACATTCTGAAACGTGGCTGTTGCTACATTAATTTTTCGAACACCATATTGAATACATTGCTTGAAATCCTCTGGGCTAATGCCAGACCCACCATGTAATACTAAAGGAATATCGACTATCCCATTAATCTCCTGCAAGCGGTCTAATCGTAAATCAGGGTCTCCATTGTACATCCCGTGCGCATTTCCAATCGCAACAGCTAACGCATCAACATCTGTTTCTTCTGCAAATCTTTTTGCTTCTTTAGTACTTGTCAGCATCATTTCAATATCTTCTGATCCGTCCTCACTACCACCTACTCTGCCAATCTCAGCCTCTACTGTCGCTCCGTACTGTTTCGCAAGCTCCACAACTTCTTTTGTCCTTTGGATATTCTCTTCTAACGGATAGTGAGATCCATCAAACATAACCGAACTAAAACCAATTTCTAATGTCTCTTTAATTTTTTCAAACGTCATACCGTGATCAAAGTGAACTGCTACTGGAACAGTTGCTTTTTTCGCTGCAGCTACCATCAAAGGACCAATCATATGAATGGGCGAATGATTCAAACGAACTTCCGCAATTTGTAGAATGAGCGGGGAACGTAACTCTTCAGCTGCTTGAATAGCTCCCATTACCATTTCCATATTAGCGACACTAAAAGCTCCAACCCCATAATTCTCTTGATTTGCTTTAATTAAAATATCTTTCATTTGAACTAATGGCATTACATACTCCCCTATTTCAATATTATTTATTAAATGTAAAACCAACCGTCACGTCTTTTAACCCCTTTTGTAAGAAGACATGTTGATTACCATACCATTTACTTAGGGATAATCTTAAAATGCTTAAATTACAAACCTGCTTTTTCTTGTATAAATTTTCGAGCTTTTAATGCGTATTCAAAAGGATTCGCTAAAGCTGGGTCTTGCTCTGCTTCTACCACAAACCATCCTTTATACTCAGAGTTCGCAAGGGTAGTAAACACTTCATCAAATACTATTACGCCATCCCCTGGAACTGTAAATGCACCATTCTTTACTGCCTGTAGGAAACTTAATTTATTTTCCTTTACAGCATCTACTACCACCTGGCGAATATCTTTTAAATGTACATGTTTAATACGAGGTAAATATTTTTTCAAAACATAAAGCGGCTCTTCTCCTGAAAAAACAAGGTGACCTGTATCAAAAAGCAGGGATACTAGCTCTGGATCAGTCATATCCATTAACTTTTCAATTTCTGCCGTTGTTTGAACACCCGTACCCATATGATGATGGTATACAATATGTAGCCCTTTTTCCTGAGCTAATTTACCGAGGTGATGTAACCCATCTGCAAGCTTATCCCACTCTTCTGCTGTAAAAACGGGCTTGTTTTGAAATAGCGGTACATCCATTAAACCTTGAATACTATGTCCTTGCTCTGATACAACGATGACTTTTGCACCCATTTCATGCAAGAAATCTCTATGTTTAATAAATGCTTGTACCGTCTCTTCAAGCGGCTTCGTTGTCAAGAACGCACTAAACCATGCGCTAGCAATCTCCAGTTTTCGTAATTCCAATGATTTTTTCAATACAACTGTATTTCTCGGATATTTATTACCTACTTCACTTCCATTAAATCCAGCTAGTGCCATCTCACTAATACATTGTTCAAACGTATTTTCTGCTCCTAGCTCCGGCATATCATCATTTGTCCAAGCAATTGGTGCAATCCCAAGCTTAATCGTGTTTTCTTTGAACATCCCCTTGTCTCTCCTTTTTGTAAAATGTTATAGAATTTCGCCAACTTCTCTTATCTGTTCGTTAAAAAGAGAGCTTCCTAAACAATATGCATGTAGATAAAAAGCTCTCTTTATGTCCTAATCTAATAAGATCTTGCCTTTTGCAAGTTACTTACTTTACTCTCATACGCTGCTTGTACACTTTGACTATTAGATACTTCTGCAACACCTACATGCCACCATGAATCGTATCCATTTGTCATTGTTTTTGGTAATACTTTAATATCAATCAATGTAGAAACTGTTTGTTTTTTCGCATCTATAAGCGCTTCCTGTAATTGTTCTATCGATGTAACACGATACGTTTTTACGCCATATCCAGCCGCGCTAGCTGCAAAATCAATTTTCATAATAGCCCCGTCTAATTTACGAGTTTGCTGGTTTCGGTAGCGAAACTCTGTTCCAAAGCTCCCCATTCCGTTGCCCATTTGTAAGTTATTAATGCAGCCAAATCCGGAGTTATCAAACAATAAGACGTTAATTTTTTTGTTTTCTTGAAGACTTGTGACAAGCTCAGAATGAAGCATTTGGTAACTGCCATCCCCTACCATTGCATATACTTCCTTCGATGGTTCAGCTAGCTTTGCACCCAGTGCGCCGGCAACCTCATAACCCATGCAAGAGTAACCATACTCCATGTGATAGGTATTAGGTTTATTTGCTGCCCACATTCTTTGTAAATCACCCGGAAGACTTCCTGCCGCACCAACGATAATTGCATCTTCATCAAGTAATATATTGATTTGTCCAATGACCGCAGTCTGTGTTAATTCTGTACCAAGTGTGTCCACATATTCATTTAAATTCTCATCGAAATGACCTTCAACTTCTGGTTTAAAATCTTGATCTGTAAAGCGAACATTATGTAAACGTGCTAATTCTGTTTCCCAAGCCTCTTTTGCATCATCAATTTCTACTGTGTAACTAGATTGATACTCAATTGCTTGCAGTTCATCTATTAGAGCAAGAAGTACTTCTTTTGCATCTGCTATAACCTTTAATGCATCAAGCTTATTCGCATGGAATTCTGAAATGTTAATGTTTAAAAACTCAACCTCTTCATTCTGAAACAATTGTTTAGATGCCGTTGTAAAATCAGTAAATCTTGTTCCGATTCCAATAACAAGATCCGCTTCCTTTGCAATTGTATTAGCTGCTAAATTTCCAGTTACCCCAATACCGCCAAGATTATATGGATGATTACTTTCTATCGCACTTTTCCCAGCTTGCGTTTCTCCAAATGGAATGCGGAATGCTTCAGCAAACTGTTTCAGTTCCTCTGCCGCTTCTGCGTACCTTACACCACCACCGCAAATCATAACTGGCTTTTTCTTTCTCTTAATCATTTCCACCGCATCCGCTAAACTGGCTTTTGTAGGTAGACGACGTTCAATACGATGAACACGCTTTTGGAAGAAGTAACTTGGAAAATCCCACGCTTCCCCTTGGACATCTTGTGGTAAACAAATTGTTACAGCTCCTGTATCTGCCGGATTCGTTAAAACACGCATGGCTTGAATCATAGCTGTCATCAATTGTTCAGGACGATTCACCCGGTCCCAATACTTACTTACCGCACGAAAGGCATCATTCGTAGAAATAGATAAGTCATGCGTTTGTTCAATTTGTTGAAGAACAGGATCAGGTTGCCTCGTTGCAAATACATCACCTGGAAGTAGTAAGACGGGAATATTATTTGCAGAAGCTGTTGCAGCAGAGGTAATCATATTTGCTGATCCAGGACCAACAGAAGAAGTACATGCCATAATTTGTTTTCTATGTTTTTGTTTTGCAAAAGCCATCGCAGCATTTGCCATTCCTTGTTCATTTCTCCCTTGATATACTTCTAATTCCCCTGCGTCTTCTTCTAATGCTTGACCTAGGCCAACTACATTTCCATGACCAAAAATCGTAAAGATCCCCTTAATAAACTTTTGTTGCTTTCCATCAAACTCTACGTATTGCTGATTCAAAAATTTCACCAAAGCTTGCGCCGTTGTCATTCTAACAGTTTGCATATTGTTTGCTCCTTTCTATCTCTATCAGTCATTCTGCATATGAAAAAGGAGTATCAGGAATTTGATAGACTCCTAATACTTCCTTCTTATGTTTTACTACTTCTGTTACTTTCGCTTACAAGCAACTAGGAGATTCTACTTCTCTCTTAATGATTACTTTTCCCAACGAGATGTAAGCATTTTCTTTCTTGTATAAAACTCAACGCCGTCAGTACCATTCGCATGAAGATCACCATAGAAAGAGTCTTTCCAGCCAGAGAACGGGAAGAATGCCATTGGCGCTGGTACCCCAACATTCACACCTAACATGCCTGATTCAATTGTTTCACGGAATTGACGTACACTTGCCCCGCTATCTGTATAGATGCAAGCTCCATTTGCAAAGCGAGACTCATTCGCAATTCCAATCGCTTCATCTAATGATTTCACACGAACAATGGATAAAACAGGAGCAAAAATCTCATCTTGCCAGATTTTCATTTCTTTTGTAACATAGTCAAAAATTGTTGGGCCCACGAAGTAACCAGCTCCTTTTACAGCTGTATCTTCACGTCCATCACGAACTAATGTAGCGCCCTGTTCTACACCTGAATCGATGTATCCAATTGTACGCTCTTTATGGTTATCACGAATAACTGGTCCTAAGAATACATCTTCATCAAGACCATTACCAATCACAATTTTATTTGCTTCTTCTACGAGTCTTCCAACTAATTGATCTGCAATTTCTTCTTCTACTGTTACAACAGAAGCAGCCATACAGCGTTCACCAGCTGAACCGAACGCAGCACTAATAATTTGCTTTGTTGCTAGTTCAAGATTCGCATCATTTAATACAATAGAATGGTTTTTCGCACCCGCTAATGCTTGCACTCGTTTTAAGTTTTCTGTTCCTTTTTTGTATACATATTCTGCAACTGGCTGAGAACCTACAAATGAAATTGCCTTCACTAACTTGTGTTCAAGAAGACCGTTTACTACATCGTGAGCGCCATTTACGATATTTAATACACCTTTTGGTAAGCCTGCTTCTGCAGCTAATTCTGCTAATTTTGCTGCTAGAAGTGGTGTGCGCTCTGAAGGTTTTAACACAAATGTATTACCGCAAGCAATTGCAAGTGGGAACATCCAGCATGGAACCATCATTGGGAAATTAAAAGGTGTAATTCCGCCTATAACACCAATTGGGTAACGATACATACCAGATTCTATACCTGTCGCAATATCAGGAAGCTGTTTTCCCATCATTAATGTAGGAGCACCTGCAGCAAACTCCACGCACTCAATACCACGAAGAACTTCACCATAAGCTTCGTTATAGCTTTTTCCGTTTTCAATCGTAATAAGTTTCGCCAACTCTTCCCAGTTATCTACTAATAATTGTTGATATTTAAATAGAATACGAGCACGTTTTGGCACCGCTGTTTTAGACCAAGATTTGAAAGCTTCATTTGCTGCTATTACAGCTTGTTCAACATCTACTTTTGTTGAAAGTGGTACCTGGGCGATTACTTCCCCTGTTGCTGGATTGTATACCGCTTCCATCTTAGTTGAAATAGATTCTACCCATTCGCCGCCAATGTAGTTTTTTACAATTTGTGCTGTTTGTACTGTCATATTCATTCTCTCCCTTTTATGTAATGTAGAAGCGTATATAAGATACGCACTTACTTGATTACTCATTTATGATGTTTCTATACAATTTCCTCAGCCGTTTCCATAAATGCAGAAATCTCTGCCCTTGTTGGCATTGCATCCGAACAGCTATGTTTAGAAATAACAATGGAAGCAGAAGCACCACCTAATCGCATTGCCTGAGGAATTTCAAGCCCTTGCATTAAGCCATAAATAAACGCAGATGCATACGAGTCGCCAGCGCCAAACGTCTTTAATACCTTTGTTTTAAAGATACCGCCGCGGTGCGATTGGCCGTCTCTCGTATAAGCGATTGAACCATCCCCGCCATGCTTAATTACGACGATTTTTGCATGATGAGAAAACCATCTTTCAGCCGTAACTTGATCATTAGATTGTTCGTAGTTTAATAGTTTTTCCATCATATCGAATTCTTCACGCGTTCCAATAATGACATCAGATTTTTCTGCCGCTAGATTATAATACACAGCCGTTTCAGCTTCTGACTGCCATGTATAAGGGCGGTAATCCACATCAAAAAATACGACTACATCATGCTTACGCGCATATTCTAGCGCTAAAAATACCGCCTCACGAGAAGGACTTTTCGCTAAAGCTGTTCCTGAAATTAAGAGAGCTTTTGATTGTTTAATATAGTCCTCAGATACTTCTGTTGGATCAAGATTTAAATCTGCGACATTGTCGCGGTACATTAAAATACTGCAATCTTCAGGGCTTTTAATTTCTGTAAAAGCTAGACCTGTCACTGCACCAGTGCGATCAATACATATATGATCTGTATTAATATTGTTATCCTTTAGGTACCCTGTAATAAAGCGGCCCATTTGATCATCGGACACTTTACCGATAAACCCTGTTTGTAAACCAAGACGTGCCGCACCAATCGCGATATTTGCAGGAGATCCCCCCACATACTTAGTAAATGTTCTGGTTTCTTCCATAGGACGTTGTGTTTCATTGGCATTTAAATCAACGCATAAACGTCCAACTGCAATTAGGTCTAATGGACACTCTTCTTTAAAAATAAGTGGATTCATTGTTTCTACCTCCCATGCTTTATGAAAGAGTGAATGATATGGTTCATATTTTTATAAACCTAATATTCATAACTCTTTATCTTTCTAGAAGTAATCGCTCTCTTTATTGGTTTAACGCAGGCTGTTTATGTTCAATTTGAACAGGTTTTCCTGTTAGTAAAGATTCCTTCGCAGCTTTCGCAATTCGTTCTGCTTGTAACCCATCATTACCACTGCAAATAACAGCTTGTCCTTCTATAATTGACTTTGTAAATTGTGTTACTTCCTCAATGTAAGCCTGCGTATAGCGCTCTAAGAAGAAATAAAGTGGCTTGTCTTTTACAACACCTTCTGTTTTTGAAACTTGTACTGTTGTCGGGCAACAATTATCCGCAGCGACCGCTCCTTTTTCACCAAACACTTCAAGACGCTGGTCATATCCATAAACAGCTTGGCGGCTATTATCAATTACCCCTAAAGCTCCATTCGCAAATTTCAATGTGACAATTGCTGTATCAACATCATTTACTTCCTGAATGGACGGATCAATTAATGTTGTACCATATGCAAATACTTCAACAACTTCACTATTCATCACATACCTAGCCATATCAAAATCATGAATCATCATATCCATAAACAATCCACCTGAAGAACGAACATATTCTATACTTGGCGGTTGTGGATCTCTAGACGTAATTTTTAAAATATGTGGGTGTCCCACTTCTCCTTGTTGAATAAGATCATAGACTTTTCTGAAGTTAGGGTCGAAACGACGATTAAAACCTACTTGAAGAGATACTCCTTGTTCTTTTACTACTTCTAATGCATCTAATGTTTCTTCTACCGAGAAACTAACAGGCTTTTCGCAGAAAATATGTTTTTTCGCAAGTGCCGCTTCTTTAATAATTTGCGCATGTGTATTTGTTGGTGAACATATAAAGACAGCATCAATTTCTGGATCTGCTAATAAATCCTGATAGTTTGTAGTCAGAGTAGAAATCCCTTTATCCTCAGCCCACTTTTCTAGATGACTAATCACTACATCTGAAACCGCTTTAATTTTTACTTGTGGCATCAGCTGCAAATTATCAACATGCAGTTTCCCAATTCGTCCAGCACCAATAATCCCAATCGTTAAAACATTCATATGATTTCTCCCTCTTTATTTAAATTTAAGAAACAAAATGAAAGTCTATA
Source organism: Bacillus cereus group sp. N24 (assembly GCF_016483345.1). NCBI lineage: Bacteria > Bacillati > Bacillota > Bacilli > Caryophanales > Bacillaceae > Bacillus > Bacillus cereus group sp. N24. Next base: position 14,856 of record NZ_JAEHCA010000041.1, on the reverse strand, counting down.
AGGTTTAGCACATCAAATTAAGTTAAGCGCTTTCCCTATTTTTCTTCATTATACACACTTGACTCTAAATTGAAAACATTTTTATTTTTTTGAATACTTTTCTTTTCATCTGAATTTCAAATTTCGCAAGTAAACGTACTACGTCCATATACAAACTAATAATTAGAAATAAATAATCTTAACAGCTACAAAAATAATCTTTTAAAATACTGATATAACAAGGGAAGATAAGCCTTTTAAATAGTAAACCCCATCTATAAGGTATTCCTTTCTTTTCATACTCATTATTATTTTATTGTCCAATAAGTAAATAGAATGCCCTTATAAAAGAAAGTTGTAAATTGTCAAAAAATTTCATTGACGACCCTATTATGTAAGCGTATACTTTTTTTATCAAAAAGAATTAAGCGCTTAACCAAAAAACTTATCGGTGGTGGGAGAATGAACGCAATGAGTTCAAACAAAACATTTATGGACAAGATTGGTATTCCTTCTAATTTAACTTGGGGATACATAGGGATTATTGTTTTTATGATTGGGGATGGTTTAGAACAAGGATGGTTATCCCCTTATCTCGTTGAAAAAGGACTAACACTAGAACACGCTGCTTTTCTGTTTACGATTTACGGGATTACTGTATCTGCTTCTTCTTGGTTTTCGGGGGTATTTGTACAAATGTGGGGACCAAGAAAAGTAATGACGTTTGGTTTAGTATCATTTATTTTAGGTTCTATTGGATTCATAGGTATAGGTATTCAACATATGAATTATCCAGTAATAATAATTTGCTACGCTCTACGAGGATTTGGGTATCCCTTATTTGCTTATTCTTTCCTAGTTTGGGTATCTTACAGTACTCCACAGCAAATGCTCTCAAGAGCGGTTGGCTGGTTCTGGTTCGTATTCCAGCTTGGGCTTAGTGTTATTGGAGCCTTTTATTCTAGCTATATGGTTCCTAAGATTGGGGAAATCGCTACTTTATGGAGCGCCTTAATTTTTGTTGTCGTCGGGGGATTATTCTCAATTGTTGTAAATAAGGATAGATTTAAAGCACAAACCGTAAGCGCTAACAAATCAAGTGAATTACTAAAAGGCATTACCATCGCATTTGAAAATCCTAAAGTTGGTATAGGCGGTATTGTAAAAATAATAAACTCGGCCGCTCAGTTTGGATTTGTTGTTTTCCTGCCCACTTATATGATGAAATATAATTTTACAATGACGGAATGGCTTCAAATTTGGGGTACTCTATTCTTTGTAAATATGGTGTTTAATATTATTTTTGGTATTGTTGGAGACAAGTTTGGCTGGGTAAATACGATTAAATGGTTCGGAGGAGTCGGTTGCGGAATTGTAACTCTTGCACTCTACTATGTACCACAAATGGTCGGACATAATTATTGGGCAATATTATTTGTTGCATGTTGCTACGGAGCAACACTTGCCGGTTATGTACCTCTTACAGCATTAGTCCCTTCTTTATCTCCTGAAAATAAAGGAGCTGCAATGTCTGTTTTAAATTTAGGTTCTGGATTATCAGCATTTGTTGGGCCATTAGTAGTAACTGCATTCATCGGTCCATTAGGTGTAGGCGGCGTGATGTGGATCTTTGCTGGCTTGTACTTCTTTGGTGCATTTTTAACTCATTTCCTTACTATTCCAAAGGAAAATGAGATGAAACAAGATTTAAATACGAAAAGCGGCGAGCAATTCTCAGTATAAACTCTAATTACAAAGAAGGTCATCATAACTGCACATAGTTATAATGACCTTCTTTTCGTTACATTCAAATAGGCTATTAAAAAAGCTTTCATGTAATATCCTTTACTGAGGATCGCTCCACTAACTGAGGAATAATTGTAATTTTTTGCTTAGCATGCTCCTTCATTTCCATCGTTTTTAGCAGTTGTTCAAACGTACAGGTCGCCATTTGTGTAATTGGTTGTTCAATTGTTGTTAACCCTGGATCTGCGATCTCAGCATAGATTGTATTATCAAATCCGATAATTGATAAATCTTCCGGAATCGAAAGCCCTTGTTTTCTTGCTTCATTCATTAGGCATATAGCAATTAAATCTGTACACGCAAAAACCGCTGTAGGTCTGTTAGGCAAATTAAGTAGTTCTTTACTTGCACGTTTGCTATCTTCAACTGTCGAATAGCAGCTAATGATGGCATCATCATCTAATGAAATTCCTGAATCCGTAAGGGCTTGTTTGAAACCATTCAGTCTCCCTAAGCTACTTTTTCTATCCATCTCCATCATAATCGTTAACGATGTATGGCCTTTCTGCGTCAGATAATTCCCAGCTAGATAGCCTCCCCTCATATCATCAGTTGTCACAACATGAGTTGTGATGGAAGGATGATCTACGGTAAATAATACAAGCGGCAAATCTCGGTTCACGATTTTTTTCACTAGTTTATAGTCATTTAGCTCCGTCGCAATAATAATGCCATCTACTTGCTTTTTAAATAATAAATCAATGTATTCGTGCTCACGTTTTGTTTGATGGTCTGTGCTACATAAAATGAGTGTATATCCTGATTCTCGTGCACTATTTTCAAAAGCTCTTGCTACTTCTGCAAAGAATGGGTTTGAAATGTCTGGGACAAGTACCCCAATCGTATATGTTTTTTTACCTGTTAACGCTGCTGCTACACTACTTGGCTGGTAATCTAATTCATCCATTACCTTATTAACTTTGTTTATTGTTTTTTCACTAATACGTCCTGTTTGATTAATCACCTTGGATACAGTTGCTATTGATACACCTGCTTTTTCCGCAACATCATAAATTGTTGGTTTCACTTTAATTGTCCCTTCTTAATCATCTTTTTCTATATTTTATCATAAATATATTTTGCTTCTTGGTATCCAAACGGAAATCTTTTAAAATTTGTAAGTACTTGTATTCTCAGGCATAGTTCCTCTCATTAACTTAACTACCTGTTCCAAGTGAATAGTTCAAATATAAACATGCCCCTGTATTAAAGGCTTTTTACAAGCAGCATGCTTTGATAAAATAGAAAAAAAAACGTATTCCAGTCCTTTTCTCTATTTATACGTTATTAATCCAAAAACCTTTAGCCTATTCTTCTTCACTTTAGGTTGAACCTATCTTCTTAGTTTAATAGGCATGGTGCTTTTTCCTTTTTCCTCTTACCGCTTATTTCTTATCTCCGAATCTGTCCATTTCCACAAATCACATATTATGAATACATTTATAAATCACCCTTACAAATAAAAAAGAATAAGAAGATCCATGCGAATAAACGCTTTAGAATCTTCCTATTCCTCCATACACACCCTTAAAAATAGTTGGCTTATTGCTTTGTATTAGATAATCCCCTTTTTCAATAAACTTACATAACTATTATCTCCTATGATGACATGATCTAGAAGAGGGATACCAATAATAATTCCACATTCTTTTAATCGCTTAGTTACTTCAACATCTTCTTGAGATTCCATACTATGGCCTGAAGGATGGTTGTGAAAACATACTATTGAAGATGCATTGTTTAATATTGCCGTGCGGAAGGTTTCCCTTGGATGGACTAACGATGAATCAACAGTTCCTTCGAACACAATACTACAGCCAATAATTTCATTCTTTGTATTTAAGTTAAATACACCAAAAATTTCATTTGGCCTTGATTCTATATCAAATATAATCTGTGCAAAGCGTACAGCATCCGCTGGACAAGTGATTTTCTTTTTCTCAATATCATAAATACGATTACTGTCTTTTACCAACTTTACAGTTTGAACCATAATTTTCTTACCCATGCCCTTCTCCTTTCAAAATAAAAAAGACGAGACTGCACCTCTCATCTTTTTTCACCTACTTTTGTATTTTGAAATCCAAAATTCTTATTTCCCCACTACAATTCTTAATAATTTAAGATAATCTATCACATCCTTGTTAGTCGATTACTTGTCCTATTCCCACAACGCAAAAAAACCTTCCAGGAATACATTCGTATTACAAATTAGCGTATATGTTATATACACTTCCTTGCAATGAATCGTAAACCCGAAAGGTTTGTTGTTATTTAGGAATGATTAAAAAGGAAAAATTATCTTTACGTTATTTTAAAATATATCGAATAATCTGTCAAATTAACGAAATAAGTTTAATTGACTGTGATTAGGTCTTCCCTCTGATAGTTACGTAATTGATTTGTAAATAGAAAACATGGTCTTGATCTTAATAATGGAAGTTCCCTTTAATTTAGGTATTTTATTTCTTCATTAAAACTAAAAATAAACACTAATAAGTAACTTACATTTAATTTACTACTTTTTACTATAATCTTTATTCCAAAAACGATAGAGCGAACGAAATTCATCTGTTTTAGAAATATCGATTTTCTCCTTTTTTCTCTTATCATATAGTTCATCATTCTCTATCCCAAATATTTCTCCCACCATTGGCTTCTTCCCCTCTTCATACATAATAAAATCAGGAATGAATCCCCCATAACCCTCAATTGGTAGATATGGTTTTACAAATAACTTTTTCTGATGACAGAGTTCATTATATATAACCTTTTCATAATTACTTTCAACAAATAATCCTCTTCTTGAAATTGGAATCAAACAATAATTCCCTAATGTCAATTTCCTATGATGGTATTTACTTGCCCTATATACAAATCCAGCAAGAATATATCTATCACTATGGGGTTCGCTTTTTAGCTTAATATCAAATTCTTCCCAATTAACATAAAATCCAAACTCTTGATCAAAAGCATTTTTGCAAACAACGTATCCTAAAGACTCCTTTCCTATTTCCTCGGACTCCCTTCCCCTCTCAGGAAGGTATTCCATATAAACAAAAGCCACGTCTTTTTTTACTTCTAAGCCGCTAATATTTTTACCTCTCAACATTTGTTCAAAGAACATTTTCTGTAATATTTTACTCTTATTACTCAATCTAATATCCTTTGAAACTCCAAATACATGTTGAGATACTTCATTTGAATTTGTCGGAAGTCTTCCTTTTTTACCTGTGACAATTCTTTCCCATGACATCATATTAAGTTTGGTAGCCAATCCAAAGACAGTAGCTTCTCCTTTTTTTGTAGAGTTAGGATATTCTATATAGATCTTGGTCTTTCGTTCCTCTTCTTGCTTCACATTCTCTTTTCCTATCTTTTCTTTTGAAGGGGGTATCAATGCTTCCATTCTTACAACATGTTCGCCTTTTTCTTCATCATATTTCCACGCTTTTTCATAAGCACTTATCCCTTCATATTGAGGGCTTCTAACACAATTAATAGAATGTTTCTTTTTTCTAGTGGCAGGATATAGATAAGGAATCGCTGTCTTGGACACCTTCATCTCAACATGGTTTAAACAAGAACAGTATAAAGAAATTATTCCCTTCTCTTGTTTTTGTTTTAGAATATTCAGATAATACTCATTAGCAGATTGATAACTCTTTTTTTCTAGTAACACACCTGTTTTTTTATCAAAAATTTCAAATGAACGTGATGTAATCAATTTCATATCCCCCTACTCATATATAATTTATATATCTTACATGTAATCCTGTAAGAAAAAGATGTTTGATAAACGATATATACCCTCCTCTAAGTTGAGAAGTTCTACTTAGCAAACGCTCAAATCGTTCACCCTTAAATACCCTTGATTTTTCAAAAATAAACCCTCTTATTCAAAATATCTCCTAATATTTTATCATTTTTTATGCAGTAAACCTTTTAATTACCACCTTCAATAAAACAAAAATTATATGTATTCATATCCTTTTCTGTACTTTAAATTTCCCAACTTCAAAAATGGCACTTCTATACTTTTCAAAAATTATTTATTCGTCCTTCTCACTTATACATTCTTCTACTATGAATTTAAAAAAAAGCAATTTAGAATGTTCTTTTTTTAGCGAACTTACTGCCTTAATAGAAACAAAAGTATAAATCAATAATACGAATAAAAAGGTAATTGCTGTAATTATAACCCCATTCTGTTTAATCAACCCTTCACTAAAAAAATAATTATTCCCAAGAACAATTAGAAGGGTAGTAATAAACGGGACGATAAATTGAATCATCTTATATCCATCATATTGTTCTTCTATGCTAGATACACGATTGAAGGTATTTTTTAAAGTCTTTTTTTCTAGTAACATTAATGCACTTGCTTCTTTTTCTAATTGTTTTTTAGAAACTAACCCTTTTTCATAATTAATTGAATGTGTTACAAACTTTCCAAAGGATTTATTATCTAAACATATTAACTTACTATCTAATTCCTCAGTTGTTAAGTCACTAAACTTAGCAATCGTCTCTTTATTTCTAAACAACATACTCCCCCCTCAATTCCTAATATTTACAAGAATTATATCATTAAGAAACTTAAAGACAAATGCGCTTACTTACTACAAACAAAATCGTAATTTATCATAGTAGTTTGCTTCATTGGCATTACGTCCATTCTACAAGAAGAAGGAATTGGCGAATTACCACTATCTATGAAATGACAAACGAATATGTCAAACAATGAACTAAAGAAGCAATTTGATGATGATACATATTTTCACCGTATTACTGAATCGCCTTCTAATAGTTTTTACATTTATCCCATCAACACTCCACAAATACATCGCAACATTTTTATAAGAAGATTACTGCGCACGAATTTATAAAATAATACAATTAATAATTTTTGTTCTATACCTAATCTACTAATTTCCTTTTCACCTGAATATAAACCCGTTTGCAAATACCTATTTTCACCTCTAAAAAGGTATCTTTAAGATTCAGTAATAACCAGGAATGCAAAAAAACAGACCGATTTTTAAATCAGTCTGTTTTTAATTCAATAATACTTGATTTTATATTAAAAAATAATCCGATTTAACTATTTCTTTTTATTTCACCCCAACTTTACTGACTAAATTTCGTCCTAAAACATTAGTATAATAATCTTCAGCCATTTTCTTAGCTCTTTCCTCTATTAATTCTTTAGTAAATTCATGAAAATCATCGTAATCTGTTACGAACTGTGAAACATATGAATACTTAGATTCTTCATACTTCACCCTTTTCTCTTTAAATTCTTGATTATCAATTTCGTTGTTAATCTTTTCTTCTAATAAAATTAAATTCCCTATGCTTAAACTATATTTTTCATTTTTATCTTCAGAAAGTATGTGCTCGACAGAGCCATCTTGTTTTGAAATGCTCTCCTCGGAATAATATTTTTCTAAATTGTTTAGTACATACTTACTTAACATATTTGATTTATTTTTCCCCTTAGAAAACTCTAACTTAATAAACTCTTCCTCAAATTCGTTATAATTTGGAAATATCTCATCTAGCGTATTCTTTAATTCGTCAATAATCTCATTTGCATCTTCCTTTGATTCAGCAGCATTTAATTGGATAGCAAACTTCGAATATTTAAGCTCCAACATTATTCCATTTTTTCTAACAGTATATTATACTGTTAATTACTAAGGGTAAATTTTGGTATTTCATGGTGACTATTCGATTTTCCGGACCAAATAAAGATAGAAAAGTCCTAATTGAAGTCCAACAATGCGTAGAAGATATATATATTAGAAAAGAAATTTCAGGAGATCTTATACATATAGTGTTGTAGCTTTAAATCAATAAATTTGTAGATAAGCTAGTTAATAGATTATTGAATTTAATCTTTTGGAGTAGTTAAATAAAATTATATTCTAATTTTAAAATTATTAGGTGGTGCTAGTAATGTTTGAGCATTTTTTAATTAAAGCTTTATTGAGTATTTTCTTAATTAGCCTAATCGTGTTAATCAGTGTGATATGGACTAAAATAGAAAAAATTCTGGACGATACTGTATTTAAAAATGTTTCTAAAAAAACCAAATATGTAATAACTATGATAATTGTTATGGTAGGAGAATTTGTTCTCATAGTTGTTACTTCATTAAATTGGAGAGCTTCAATTATTGACACACTCTTTTTTAGTAGTATTATTTTGTTCTGCTGTATATGGTTAATACCTTATTTTGTTAATCAACAACAAAACGTCGCTAAAGTTATGGATAAGCATTTTAGTGGAGGGGTAGATTTAGGTGAAATTCAAGTCCATCGTACAAAACTTTCTGCATTTAATTTAGGAAGTATTGTATTTTCTATTGTGGGAATTATTATACCTATTTGTTATTACTTTAAATACTTCTTATAACAGTTTATTGGTTCTGTTGCAAATTTTTTTAGATACAGTAATAGGAGAGATTACAGATATTTATGTAGAAACAACTTAGATGTATAAGACAATCCATTTGAGCGAAAACAGTAAAATACCCTAAAAAATGATACTTATTTCCAAAACATCCACCAAGACTTTTTCTTCAACGGGGCTGCCGCTATTTCTTCCTGAGCTGATGCAATAGTACGTTTAGCATCTTGAATCTCCCTGACCATCTTCATAAGATTATCATCCCTTAGCTCTAACCTCTTTTCTATCCTTTCTTCACACTCCTTCCGATCTTTCATATCTTCTCTTATTAATTTATTTCTTTAATAACCTCTTCTATTAATTTGTTTCTTAAATTTATACGATCACCGAGTCTCTTTGCCATTTCTAATAGGTTCGCTTGCTGCACCTTATTATTTTCTTCGATTATAGCGCTACATGGTTGTTGGAATTGGTATTGCATTTGATAGGGAACTGGATCTGATCTCTGGGATTCCTCTTTCTTATTATCGATTCCAAACTGCTTCACAATCATTTTCGCAGCCTTTTCTAAAGTCATACCATCTTGCTTACTCAACTCTACTAACTGTTCAATAACTACAACATCAAACTCTGTATATTCCCTTCTCCCTCGACTGTTCTTTCTTACATCATATCCTTTACGTTCAAGAACATCGGAATATTTTCTAAGTGTACTTGCACTTACTCCCAAACGACCATAGACCTCATTGCTGGTATATATTATCTCCGCTTCTGACATAGCGCTACGCCACCTCCTATAATGGAAATTCCATATTAAAGGAATAATCCCTTTTAGAATCCATCGACGAAGCTCGCACGGTCTTTGCTGTGTTTTGTCAAAAATAAGCGAATCTAAAATACAAAACCAAAATTTTTTTGAAATAAAATGTTGAGAAAGTTTATTTACCGTCGAAATATATTGTATTTTCTAAAAAATGCAAGATAATGTAATAGCATTACAAATATTCAGAAAAGGGTTAACTTTATTGAAAAGCAAAATTGCAACGCTAACTGTTACAGGCGCACTATTGTCCACAGTTTTTGTTCCTTTTTCCGATGCACAAGCATCTGAAAACACAAAACAAACTGTAGCAAATCATTCAGAAGCAATACAACCACAAGTCATTTCAAATGAATCAAAGGCCCCATACAAGGAGCCTATTCAACCACAAATTATTGAAAGTGAAGCAAAATCTCCATTTAAAGATCCTGGTATGTCTGTGAATCAAAATGGAACGTTAATGATTCAAGATGGTGGCCAAAAAGTAATTGTTGCTGATGGTGGCTTTAATTGGCAATGGTTGGGAAGTTATGATGGTGATAATGTAGCTTGGAGTACATTCGATAAACACATGGCGAGAGCTTTAATGGCTGGATTAGGTGGAAGTATTGCAGGTATAATAGTTTATACTTTTGCAAAAGGTGTTGCAGGATATATTACTGGTCAACTTATGAACAGTATACACAAGAATGCAAATGAAAAAGTTTGGTATACTGTTCATAAGTTTTATGATTACGATGCTGTTAATGTATATGTCAAATATCGTGTTTGGGTTTATTCTGACCCATCCAGATCTAGAGGCAGTATAATAAAATTCTATGAAGAAATTCACAGAACATAATAAAAAGGTTGCTCTCAATGGGAGCAACCTTTTTATGTAAACCAAGAATTAGTTAGGTACACAAATGATATAAAAGCAATAAGTGATAATGTATTATAAAAAACTATTTTCTTTGTAGCTCTTTTAAAAATAAAAGGTGCTAAGAATATTAATATACCCGTTATATAGATCCAATTTATAGAATTGTAACCTAGAAAAAAACGAGCGAAAAGAAAATCACCATGTTTATATATTTTTTTTCATGTTTTTCCACAAAATCACTCTCCCGTTATATGAATCCCTTTGTATCTGAGGTAAATAAGGCAGTGTCCTTTAATATAAAATCATAAATAATAAAAATTTATTATATCACAACCAACATTAATTTATATTGAGAAAATTCAGATATAACTTCAGAAGTATAAATTAATTTTTTAACTTCTACTACACGAATAGCTTAAAACCTTTAAGAATTAATCGACGATATTCGTATTATCCCTTGCTATGTCGGAATAGAGGGGTTTTAAATCACAAGTAATCTTTCGTGATATTATTTGTCTCAAAAAATCATATTTTTTAGAAATTACTCTTAAAAAACAGGGAAAGAATTCTTATAATACGCAACGTAGGCTTCTATTGAGCTATGCATTTATATAAAAGGAGGATGTTTTAACTATGAAAAAAACAAAGGGAAGAAAGAAAAAATTAGATGTATAAATTCGGTTTTGGGGATTCAAGCTTTTCGTTAAATACTCTGCTTAACAAAATATTTATATTCAAATTTTATTTGTAAAACCTCTTCATAAAAGAACGTGAGTTCGTGCATAATAAGAACAAACGTTCTTTTAATTTAGGAGGAATCACAATGTATGACTATTCAATCCTACCGAATAGAATCATCTTATGTGTTGATTTACGCAGCTTTTATGCTTCAGTGAGTTGCATCAAAATGGGACTTGATCCCATGCATACAAAGTTGGCTGTAGTCGGCGATGTAAATAGAAATGGTTCAATTGTTCTCGCTGCAACACCACCCTTAAAAGCCCTGGGCGTAAAGAAGATGGCAAGGCTCTACGAGATTCCTCGAAGAAAAGATATTCTTGTTGTGAATCCGATTATGGGAACATATATAAAATGCTCCAACTACATAACAAAACTAGCTTTACAGTACGTTCCTATTGAGGATTTTCACCAATACAGCATCGATGAGTTTTTTATGGATATTACCGATAGTATTAATCTATTCGCTAAAGATCCATACGAATTCGCCTTGAAATTCAAACGTGAAATATATGACCATACTCGAATTGAATGTACGGTCGGAATTGCTCAAAACCCTTTAATGAGTAAGGTCGCTCTAGACATTGAAGCTAAAAAGAACAAGGACGGGATTGCTTATTGGAAGTATGAAGATGTGCCAACGAAATTATGGGGAATACGACCACTTAATAAGTTTTGGGGCATTTCGTACAAAACGGAAGAAAAGTTAAATCGAAAGGGAATACATTCAATCGGGGATTTAGCTAATTATCCTCTAAAATATTTAAAACAGAGTTTCGGCAAAATCGGAGAGGAATTGCACTTACATAGTAATGGCATTGACTTCAGCCGTATTTCGGAGAAATACGTCCCTGCTACAACTTCAATCGGAAAAAGCCAAATTCTAATGCGTGACTATACAATAGAAGAATTCCCGATTGTTCTACTGGAACATATAGAAGAAGTTTGTTATCGCCTAAGAAGACAAAATAAACTCGCTCAAACCGTTCATTTTTCTGTTGGTTATAGTAAGAGTTATAATGGCGGCATTAGAAAAACACATACTTTAAGTCGTCCGACTAACCTAACAATGGATATTTATAAGATTTGTACATACTTTTTGCATCAACAATATACTGGAGAACCTATCCGCAGCATAAACATTTCTCTAACGAATTTAATTCGAGAAGGGGAAGAACAAATTTCTCTTTTCGATAATGTCACGCAACGAGAACAAGAAGTGGAGCTCACAAAAGTAATGGATGAAATACGCACAAAGTTTGGAAAGAACAGTATATTGCGGGGGATTTCCTACACGCATAGCGCTACAGCTAGATACAGAAACACACTGATAGGGGGACACAAATCGTGAACAATGCTAATATGCCAGAAGGAAGAAAAATGATAAAATGGGCACCGTTCGCAGCATTAACATCCCAATTTGACGGGATACGTGAAATGATTAAGGAACAAAACAAAGTAACACGTCCAATTCTAACAACTGAAGAAAAGGAACGAATCGAAAACATGTTATTATGTTCCTTAGTATCTGAAGAAGAATTAATGATTACATATTATGAAGATGGTTATTTACTCTCTAGTTATATGACTATTGTTGATATTGACCCTTCAAATAGCACTGTTATATGTACGGATGCTTTTTATAATACGATAACCCTCCAATTTATAAATATTGTTAATGTTAAATAAAAGATGTAGTATTATATACTACATCTTTTATTTAACACACTTCAAACTAATTCTAATATATAATTTTAAAATAAAAAATTATATATAGTATTAAACCAAATGCATAAATTCCACCTGATGAACGAAATTCCTCTTCAGACATCAAGCCGTGGGCTAGTCTATTCCGTAGATTTCTCCCACCTTTATTATCGAATAAGTATTGCAGGTCTCTTACTATATTCACCCCTAAAACTTCCTCTAATTTCTCCATTCCCAATAAAATCCCCAATGATTTTTCCTCTTCTACAGAACCTTTTGTACTCGTCACACTTACACCATTTTGTTTAAGGAAATAACGTATTGAGTTTTCAAATTGGGGGATTAGTATTGATAAACTCGTAATATAATTGTTTTTTAATCCTTCACGTATTCCATTAGCAACCATTACTTCTCTATCCTTTGGAATAAAGATATTATCATTAGTAATAACTAATATATCTTCAATTCGTAAAAAATATCGTCTTTGCAACAATTCAATCGAATGTAAAATTTTGTTAGCTATCCGTTTATAATGTAGCTCATAAAACAATACTAGCTCTAAAGGGAACTCTTCAGATTCCTGCGGAATATATATCGTTTTTCCAACTTCATTCTTTATCTCTCTGTGCAATAAAAACTTCGCAACACACATTGCAGATGCTTCCTTTAAATTCGCCTTATAATCAAGAGAACTGGCTAATTGTCCGATATAAAAGAGGATTTCCATATAGTTTTTCCCTATGAGTTCTTCTTCTATTTCTTTTATTTCATTAGCCATACAAAATTCAGGTGATTCGACACGTGTGAATTGAAATGCCGATTTTTCCTGATACTCTTCTTTTTCTCTAATCCATCTTTGGATTGTTTCTTCTTGACCCTTAGCTTTTTGTAAAAATTCTATTGCAGATTTCATTTTATGTACTACAAGATGGTAATTAACGTTCTCTTTTTTTAATTCTTCTTGTGCTAATCCATAATGATTGAAAGCAATTTTCTCTAAACATTTTTGCTCACAGCCACTACGTGGCAATTTATAGAATAAGGGAATGCAAAACTCCAACCATACTATCGCAGAATCTAACTCTTCCCGTTCTTGATATATCTCAGCAATTTTAATGCCAATCCCCTGATAATTCTCATGATGTTCATTATTTATTTTAGATTTATATTTTAAGATTATCTTAAATAATTCTCTCATTAAAATTTGTATCGGCTGCTCTAACATTTGTACAACCCTAAAATTATTAATTATAGAATTAAGCTTCTCAATTATTTTCTTTCCATACCTCTTATCTGTTATATACAATTGAAACCCTCGTTCCAAAAGTTGTGAAGTTAAGAAGTATTTTTCACGTAAAAAGCAATAATCGATTGATTCCATTAAATTTACAAATAAGTCTTCTCGAATCTTATAGTCCTTTTTAAGAACAAAATATACATCTATTACCCTAAATAGCAAAACAGGAGATTTTAACTTCCCTTCGGTTATTATATCTTTCAATGTATCTATCATTTTTTCATCAAAAACCTCTAAGGATACACTCTTTAAACCATTATTTAAAACAACTTGCGACTTGTATGGCTCTGCCGAGTCATTGAGATCACAAGCAAGATAAAACACCTCTTTTAACAAATTAACTTTTTCATACTCCTCATCATCTTCTTTTATTCCCTTTAAAATTCCATTTAATTCATTAGAAATAGTCTCATATATTTTAAATTCAGGAACGTCATAATTTATTTCATTCACTTCTTCCCATAAACCCCTCATGATATCTCGACCCCTTAATTTTTTATAAAAGCTATACATATTATTTATTTTATTATAAAGAAAATCTAGTGCGTTTTTCTATTTTTTAGGAAACAAGAAGTCCATTGCTTCTACCGTTAAAATCCATTCTCCACGTTGTTTCCCTTCAGGCTTGTAGTATTTAATTTTCCCACTCTTAATTAATTTATCTACTAAATTATTATCTTTACCTCTCTTTAACTTCATTCGTAACGCTTCTTGTGTAATTCCCCAACGATCACATGCTTCTCTTGGCGTCATAATTTCCTCTAACATAAATAGCATCCAAACCGCCCCTTTCGTTACTTATAAGTAACATACATTGAAAGTATACGTCACTTATAAGTAACAAACAAGATGTGATATGAACCATAAGTTTGCCGCTTCGGCAAGCTTATGGTTCTTTTTGTTTGAGGCAAACTTATGCTTCCAGGATTTGAAGAATATTTTTAATGTCGCTTTTAAATAAAGTCACGGCTTTTATAAAAAAGACGCGATGTTTTGTCCCTTTGGATCTGTTTATCTAAAGGGATGTTTTTATAGTGAAAAGAAAATTCGAACTGAAAGGCGGATTAAGGAACTGTTGAGCGGCAATAAAGTTACTCCACTAAAAGGCCATTTAATTGAATAAGACTACAAAAAAGTCACTTTCCCTTACGTAAGGTGAAGTGACCCCCGAAAGTTAGACAGGTCGTTTCATTAGGCAGCCTCTAGGGTATGATCCCGGTATTGTACCGGGAT
>NZ_JAEHCA010000040.1:0-29905 GCF_016483345.1 Bacillus cereus group sp. N24 | reverse complement strand
AAATTAGAGTTCGATAGAACTCTTTACTTAGGAATCCCCCTCTTCTAAACGAAGTGAAAGTGGGGGTAGTTCAAAAGTTTTGTATTAACTTCATAAGTTCTTGCAAATTCCATATAATCAACTAGTTCAACCGTGTGATGAATTAGGTGTCTCAATTAATCTAAGTATGTATTATCCATCTCAATTACATACCCTTCCCTTTAAATGATTAGAAATAGATTGATCTGTTATCTTTCTTATATTGAATCCAATTAGACCCTATATCGGATGTTTGATATAAGGTCTAAGACATCCCATTTTAGTTTCCTTGGAAACTAAAATATATTATAATTAAATTTGCATTAGCTTTTAATTACGTAAATAAATGGAGGGCATGATATGGAAAATTATTATGATGTCGCGGTAGTTGGCGGTGGTCCAGTTGGACTTATGACAGCATGTGAATTAGCTATTCAAGGCGTAAAAGTTGTCGTTTTAGAGAGAAGATTAAATCGGATTCGAAATTCTAGAGCACTCACACTGCACCCTCGCTCTTTAGAATTAATGGCTATGAGAGGTATTGAAAATCGATTTTTATCTAGAGGAAAGAAATCAGATACAAGCCATTTTGCTGCCCTAGATACAAGATTAAACTTTAAAAATTTAGATACTGATTTTCCATATACGCTTTTTATTCCCCAATCTATTACAGAAGAAATATTAGAAGAGCGTGCATTGGAATTAGGTGTAGACATTAAACGTGGCCATACTTTAAAAAATTTAAAACAGTATGATACATTCGTACAACTAGAAATAGAGCAAAGAGAAACAATATATAAAATAGAAGTTCCGTATGTAGTAGGCGCTGATGGAGCAAGAAGCGTAGTTCGTGAGTTATCACATATACCGTTTAATGGAACAGATACAACAACTACTGCTATATTAGGCGATGTCATTTTAGAAGATGTACCAGATAACCCATTTTTATCTACATCTAATATAAATGGGATCATAATGATGGTACCTATTGCACCTGATGTATTTCGTATTGCAATTGTAGATCCTAAGAATCAGACAATACCTGTTCATGTTACTGTCACAGAAAAAGAGCTTATAGATAGTATTTATAGTATTACAGGTGAACATATTCGAATTAAGAGTTCAATATGGCTTTCTCGTTTTGGGAATGCAACCAAACTAGCAAATACTTATCAACATAAGCGTGTATTCTTGGCAGGAGATGCAGCGCATATTCATTTCCCTGCTGGAGGACAAGGTTTGAATGTAGGATTACAAGATGCTTTTAATATAGGATGGAAATTGGGACTGGCTATAAAACATAAAAAATATGAAAGTTTATTAGGAAGTTATCATATTGAACGACATGATGTAGGAAAACAATTTTTCAAGGAAGTACAAGCGCAAGAACAATTAATGATAAACTTTTCAAATGCAGGTATGGAATTAAGAGAGTTATTCTCGCATGTACTAACATACCCAGAGGTGAATCAAGATTTAGCTGAAAGAGTAAGTGGCTTGGGAGTTATATATTCTTCTATGCATACGAAAGAAAGGCACCCATTGACAGGGAAAAGATGTACAAATCTTACTATTTCTTCTCAAAATAAGAAAACTTATAAACTCTTTGAATTGATGCAAGATGGTAAATATATTTTATTAATACATCCGTCTTATAAAAAAGAAATAGATAAAATGAAGATTGATTCGCACACAAAGGTGGTTGTAGGAGAAATACAGGATTCTCAGTTAAAAAATATAGATGTCATTTTAATTCGCCCCGATGGTCACATAGCTTACATTGAGTATGACAAAAGAGATAAATGTAAAAAATTGCAAATGAAATTGAATAATTTTTAAAAAATCCTATTTATTAGCATGAATTTAGAGGTTTCTAGTATGAACTTTAAAACACTAGAATATAAAATGGCCCCACAACTATTAGCGGGGTTCATTTTATATTAAATAAAGGGCATTGAAATCACTTTCTAACTAAATCTTTCTAATTAATTTTCTATTTCGGATATTAATACTGATATCTAGCCCGAATACTACATTCATATTTTTTCAACTCTAAAGTTACCGAGAATACTGCACATTGTCTTCGAATTTTTTCACATATTCCAATAATGTATGATATTGTTAATCACGGGCATTCTCATCTGTTCCAATTGGTGATTTAAAAAAGAGTGAAAGATGTTCCATTATTTCTACTTTCCCCTAACCAATTTTCAAAGTCAATCGTATCCCATACCTCTTTCCTATCTCCTCGAACAGGAAAGTCATCAATTCTTATTTTATGATTTGTATGACTGTTAGCTATCAAAAGTAACGACTAATCAAGTAAGCTCGTAAGAGCTACTAAGTGGCGGGTGGTTCACTTGAATAACACTTATTAAGTTAACAGTGAGATTTAGTATGAATAATCAAATCCTCAATAAACTTTATTTAAAATCAAAAACACTGTTCAAATAAAATTACGGCTAAATTGAACATACATACAGCCACAATTTGCTGTTTTCTAAGCTCAAAGTTTACCCCTCCAATAAGTGGAAATAATAAAACTATAAAACATTGGATGGAGGATTTATAGTGACGAATAATGAGAATTACAGTGGAATATTACCCCATAATGCCGAATCTTATTGGACGAGCAGTATTCAATTACCAGAATACCCTTCCTTAGAAAATGACATGCGGGTCGATGTTATTATTGTGGGAGGAGGAATTACTGGCATTACTTCTGCCTATCTTTTAGTAAATGAAGGTCTAAAAGTCGCTGTTATAGAGGCAGACAAGTTATTAAATGGAACGACTGGACATACGACAGCTAAAATTACGGCTCAACATGACATGATTTATGACGAGCTTATCAGGTATACCGGAAAAACTACCGCAAGATTGTATTATGAAGCAAACATAGATGCTTTAAAATTCATTCAAACCACAATTAATAAACATCACATTGATTGCGATTTTACTCAACAAGATGCTTATTTGTATGCCACAACAGAAGAATATGCATTTAAGTTAGAAAAAGAAGCAGAAGCTTATAATGAACTTCGTATTGAAGGCGAACTTGTAAACAAACTTCCTATTGATTTAAAAATACATAATGCACTTGTTATGAGAAATCAAGCACAATTCCATCCCCTTAAGTATTTAGCTCATCTTTCAAATATAATTACAGAAAAAGGTGGATACATCTTTGAAAATACCACAGCAGTAAATATAAAAACAGGCGAACAACCTGTAGTTCTTACCCGTGGAGGAACTCAAATTACAGGAAAGTATATTCTCTCTTGTTCTCATTTCCCTTTTTATGAAGGCGCAGGACTTTACTCTACAAGAATGCATGCAGACCGATCCTATATAATTGCCGCTAAGACAAAAACAGATTATCCAGGTGGTATGTATATTAGTGTAGATGAACCAACCCGCTCCCTCCGTTCTACAACAATTAATGGAGAAAAATTTATTCTTATCTCTGGAGAAAGTCATAAAACGGGACAAGGCGGAGAAACACTAAAACATTATGAAGCACTAGAAATATTCGGGCAACAAGTCTTTGGCCTTGAAAATATCCCATATCGTTGGTCAGCACAAGATTTAATTACACTAGACAAGATTCCTTATATCGGTGAAATTACCTCCGATCAAAAAAATATATTAATTGCTACTGGATATAGAAAATGGGGTATGACAAACGGAACCGCAGCGGCGCTTTTATTTCGAGACATCATATTAAAAGAAAAGAATAAATATCGGGAATTATATACTCCCTCTCGTTTCCACATGAATCCTAGTTTAAAGAATTTCTTAGTTGAAAATGCCAATGTTGTTGGACACTTAATTAAAGGAAAGTTAGAGATTCCTCAAAAATGTATTCGTGATTTATCTAACGATGAAGGAGCTGTCGTTGATATTGATGGACATAGAAAAGGAGCTTATAAGGATGCAGAAGGTAAACTTCATATTGTAGATACAACTTGTACCCACATTGGATGTGAAGTTGAATGGAACAATGGAGAACGTTCTTGGGATTGCCCATGCCATGGTTCGCGATTCTCGTATACAGGGGAAGTACTTGAAGGGCCGGCTGAAAAACCATTACAAAAATACGATTATAAAATGATAGATAATCTTACTTCAGAAGACTCTGGTTATTAACTAAATTTATGTGGCGGTTATGAAACTCGGGGGAAATTATTATTATAATGGCAGCTTTGAAATTATAAAATCATGGAATAAATCCTCAAACGAATTATATGAATAATATATTGAAGTTGCACGAGTCAATAATCTGTTGGGGTACGACAATATTGCTGTAACAAGAAGCATAAGATGGCCATTTTGTCCATCTTATGCTTCTTTTAGTTTACGATAAGCTTTTATTATTTAATTTTACACGTATTCAGTTGCAATCTGGTCCTATTTGCGGTTGTCCTATTTGTACAATCTATTTATTTTGTGCAATCTTAGCACCTTCATATAATTTATCTGTATAATTTTTAAGGTCCTGCCAATTATCCTTCGCTGTATTCAGATCTGCTCTTATAATCTCATCAAACAAGTCTGGACTAATGTTGTCAACACTGTCAATCAATGATTTATATTTTTTCTCCACTGTCCCCCACTGAGTCTTTATATTTTCAAGAGCAGTAACAGCTGTACCAACTGTTGCAGCCATATGTTCCGTTTTATTTTTGGCATCAGTCAAAATAACTACTTCTGCCTCTGCTCCAGAAATTCTGGACTTTAATTGTTCTATTTCTTGTTGTGCAGATGCGATATTCTTGTCAGTAGTGACAATCAATGGTATACCAATCGGAGGCATAAATACAGATAAAGCTATATAGCCACCACGTTTATCATAGTTTTCTTTAATTGTATTATTATAATTCTCAATTCGTTGTTGTAGAAGCGGAATACCAGCGTTCGTACTTTCTAGTATATCCTCCAAATGATTGAAATCTTCTTTGAAATTTCTTGTATTTTCTGCTATTTCACCTTGAAAATTTTTCAATTTTTCTAACAGTACATCTAATTTTTGACTATTGTACAAAATACTATTGTACAAATTTTCTAGTTCATATTTTAATTTCTCTGTATCTTTTTGCTCTATAGCAGTTAATAAAAGCTTATAACTTGCTTGAAACGTATCATTATAACTTACAATATTCTGATGCGTGTACATAATACGAGTTTTAAAATACATGAACCAAAAGTCAGCATTCTCTATTGCATCCCGTTGATGCTTAATCATGTTTGCTTGTAAATCACCATTTATAGAACTTATTTTACTTAAATCTGTCAGCGGTTGATTACTGATTGTATTAGCATATGAATCCATTGTAAGGATATTTGCCACCATTTGTCCCATTACTTCTTTAAATTCACCAGGACCAAGGGAATAGTTCTTCAAACTTTCTTGCTGTTGGGACACAGTTTGTTCTGCTGCCAAAGTATGAAGTGGAATTACATTACTCGCTGCCATTCCCGTAATGATTGTTGACAAAATAATTTTCTTATATAAATTCTTATTCATCTTTTTCACCTACTCTTTCACATACATCACATGTTTTATTAAATTCATAAGCTTCGATTCTTTACTTCAAATGAATTACGATGATTGCAAATAAAACAACATATTAAAATAGAGATTCTCGTACTTTCTTATTCTATAATTTTTATTAAGTTTCATAACTATATAGGAAGTCTCCTGCTCATACTTGAACAGGAGACTCACATTATATATTCTTCAAAAAGGAAACTCAGTATATTATATTTTCATTACTTCGGCAATTTCTTGAAGTAATATTATTTTTTATCTTCTACGAATGAAATCTCACTACTTTGAATTTTTTCAGCATACTTTCTAATATCCGCCCAATGATCCTTCGCTGTATCCAGATCTGCTGTTATATCCATAGCAAGGAATTCTGGGTCAACAGCTTTAGCACTCTTAATCAATGAGTCATATTTTGTTCCCATTCCATCCCACGCAGTCTTTATATTTTCAAGAGAAACAATAGCTTTATCAATTGTATCTGTTAAATTTTTAATATCACTTTGCACTATCGTTAACCTAGCTGACTGTAGTTGCGCCATTGAAATATTTTGTGTTAGCGTTATAATTTCTTCTTGTGCCTTGATTATCTGCTGCTGCGATGAAACTACTCCGTATATCCCGCCTCCTAATATAGGTGCACCAATGGGCGCAAAAGGTGAAAGAACTAAATATGCACCAGCAGCAGTTGCAACCGACGATGCAATATAAATTTTGTTATTCTCATCGATTAATGCTTTATTTGTTTCGATTTGTTTCTGAAACAGTGGAATTCCAGCTTCTTGACCAGTTAAAATATTTACGATATCTTCAGAATTCCCTTTTAAATTTTGTGTATCTTTTTCTAATTTGCCGCGAAAGCTTTTTAAATCCTCCACTAATTTGGTCACTTGATCTTTATTCTGTGAAATTTCACCATTCAACTTTGTAAGCAAAGCTGTTAGTTTGACTGGATCATTTTTATATTGTAATAAATAACGAGAATAATTTTGGAATTTTGTATCATAACTGATAATATTTTGATTCGTCGTAACTATCCCTGATTTCAAATTATTTAACCAGTATGTTGCATTTTCTCTAGTAAGATTTTGGTTGGCTTTAATGGATGTTTTTAAATTATCGCCAACTGAAGGTAAACCATCCAAATTAATATCTGCTTGTTTAAGAATAGTTAAGGCATACAGGTCCATTACCAACATATTGGATTTAGTATCCTTCATCGCATTATCAAGCCCTGTTGGTCCAAGGTAATAACTAGGGTATTTAAGGTCTTGATTTGCATAAATAGGTGCTGGTTCCGCTGCCGAAGCATATGATGGCATAATGCCACCCGCTACGATTGTTGCTATTAATGTAGATAAAGCCATTACTTTATAAGGTTTTTTCATCACATTTTTCTCTCCTTACATTATATTATTAAGAATTATTGTTCTGGATTCTACAAATCTCATCCTGTTACTTTTATTTTTGTAACACTCTCTTGATATTCCGTTGTTTGTTTTTTCAATTCATCCGTAAACTGTTTAAGCTCTTTTAATCGTGCTTGTAATGAATTTGAATCTATTTTTGCATCAGTATTAAGACTTGTCCCCGTTTCAATCATTATGATATTAAAGGTGTCCCAACTACTTACTAGATTGTCAAAACTCTGAGTTTGCTTTTTAACTGTTCTTGTAAAGTTATTTAATTGCTGCTCAATAAGTGTCATTTGAGTTGCTTGCACTTCAATATTCGATAAATTTTGTACCAATTGAATTAGTTTCTGTTGCTTTTGAGCAATAGCTTTATTCAGTTCTGTTACTTTATCATTTGTGAGTTGTCCATATTGGTTATAAACCGCTTCCAAATTAGACACGTCTACAGTTTTATCCTTAACTCCGTCTTTCAAAATATTAATAACCGACTTTGTAATATTTAAAGAACCGTCTAGATTTTCTTTTGGTAGAGCTAGAAGTTTTTCAAAATCTTCTTGAATACCTGCATTAAGTTGTCCCATTTCCGTTCTTAATTTTTCAATGTCACCGTCGGAACCCTTATAAGATTCAAACGCTTTGCTAACTTTACTAGAAAATTTATTACTATCTTCAACCAATTCGTTTTTAGAATCGTTTAAGTCTTCCGAAGTTATTTTCATATTATACTGAATTTTTTGAACGTCACCTTGAAGTAAGTTAAAAATACGTACAAATAATGCTCTTGCTTCCGGATCTTCATTCATCTTTCCAGATAGTTCAACTAATTTATTGTAGTAATTTGTAAATCTTATTCCGAAACTCTGTATCTCTTGATTTACAACGGATAATTTGTGGTTATTTACATCCAGGCAGTCTCGAACATGGTTTCTTATAGTGGCTTGATCAGTTGTTATTCCATATATAGTACTTACATCAAGATCTGGTTGCTGTAATATGATTAGCCCATATCCTTGAATTAATGGCGTCTGTGATCCTAAGTTCGTAATCGAATTTGATAACCTATCCATAGCGGGTCCAAGTATACTACTTGGTTGTAAATAAGTTGTATTACTTTCTGCATAAGTATTTACAGGTGAGAAGCAACTTGTAGATACTGCTGTAACTAATAACCCTGCGACTAACGCTTTTTTCATGGTGATCCCTCCCATTTATTGGTGCCTTTTGATAAAATAGTTGGACTAAATTTTAATTAATCTGAAACCTAACATTGTAACTATTAATCTATATAGATTATTTTAAAGATGATTTTTTAGGAATATAGATTGTAAACATTTGTACATAATGCTCTACTATAAACTTATTTCCTAAGTCATTACATAAAAGGCATATACGAAGATAATCTTGATTTTATATGTCTTAAAATGTAACTAACATCTTGTGCCCTTATTAAAACATCAAATTTTCATTGCGTATATAGTAAAATTTTGTTGATTTTTGTATAATTTTGTCCTTTTTTGTTTTTTTATCTTAATTATTTGATATGTGTAGAAATTAAAATACTATACTTCTAAAATTGCTATGCAACTTCATTACTATAATTAAAATAATTATAATTTAATAGTACTAATAAAAAGGTACTTAATTTAATTTAACTAGGTGAATTTTCATTCCAGAAAAATTATTTCAGTATAACTTTTCAATACTTTTCGCTTATTTCTTCCTCTATATGGATATGTAAAATTGCATATCTATATAGAGGGAAGTTAACTATTATATATACATAGTCATAAGGGTTCTGTTGCAAAGTTTTTGGAGCTGAGCTAGATCAATTTTCAGAATCATTTTCTTTTTTGTCTTTTTAGATTTTGGAGTTGGGGGATAATAATTTTTCTTTTAAATTCTTTAAAACCTTCTCTCTCTTCTCTTTTAATTCAGGCTCTCTCCACCAACGTTTTAAATCTGATTTATTATCAATAATATTAATTGCTTTTTCTTTAACCAGAGGTTCCAGTCTTCCCATTTCCCATTGGATTGCCGCTAAGGCAATCCAAAAAACATTTTCTTCATATTTTCTTAATGATGGAACATATTTGCTTATCAATATACTAGTAGCTTTCTCTAAACTATATCCATCACTTATTAAATTTTGAAAATCAAACTTTATATCTTCAGATAAATCATCTTCAAAGATACCTACTCCTGATACATACATTTTCTAGCCTCCTCTATTTCCTTTTAACCATGAATTGTGTAGCTTATTCCATTTCTTTTTAACATCTTTAACACTTTTTTAGAAGCACCTACTTTTCCAGTTCGAGCACTTTTATAAAAGTGCCAATGCGCTCTCCCTTAACAGGTATATTTTTATTTCTTACTAGCATTCTATCTTTTAGAATTTGTTTCCTCACAAATTTACTATTTTTAACGTAACCTACCTTAATAAGAAAATTCTTTTATATTAGAGTAAGTAGTAAAGATCAATCTATTAAGGGATAATTTGCAACCGCAGCAGAGATAAGTATTCCTGAAGAATACATCTTTATAGAAAGAGCAAGTGGAAAAGATTTTAAACGTCCTGAATATCAACTTATGAAGCGTATGTTGAGAAATGGAGATGTTTTATATATTCAATCACTAGATCGTTTGGGAAGAAATAAACAAATGATTTTAGACGAATGCCAAGAATTAATTAAGGAAAAAGAAATTGATATCGTTGTGTTAGATATGCCCCTTCTTAACACCATGAAATATAAAGATTTAAATGGAATTGAAACCCTTATTTCAGATTTAATTTTGCATTTATTAAGTTATATGGCTGAAGATGAAAGAAAAAGGATTCGTGAACGACAAAAAGAGGGAATTACAATTGCACTTCAAAAAGGTGTTAAATTTGGCCGCAAAAAAGTTGAAATTGATGATAATTTTATAGAAACTTATCAAGAATGGAAAAATCATAAAATTACTGCAGTAGAAGCAATGCAAAGAGTAGGAATGAAGAGTAATACATTTTATAGAAGAGTAAAAGAATACGAATTTAGCTTAGAAAAAAGCAAGATTCCTTAAAAGGAAAGCTTGCTTTTTTCTAATTTTCTCCTTTTCAAAAGGATGGGCAAAAACACCTAAGATATAATTCCATTTTATTATTTTTATGTTGCACAAATATCCAAATTATTACTAGCAATTGTTAAAAGCGCACCATCATATTGAATAAATGCACACGCCGATGATGGAACCAATTTGATTTGTGGTACAAAGCATTCTCCCATTAAACGCTCCATAAATTTACTTTGATTTATTTTCTCTAATTTAATGTCAACGCTATTTCCTAAACTGATAATAGCCAAAGTATTTTCTATACTTACACCATAAAACAACTTGATTATATATAATACTTCTGTCCTTGGTATAGAATTAAAAATAAAGAAAATGTCCCTTCTTCCCAAATCAAAAACTGTGTAGGAAATTTTTTTAGAATCTATTTCTTCTTTTAAACTTTTTTCCTCAGATTTATCTACATGTACAATAAACTGATTAATCCTCTCTTGAAAAAGCAAACTTAAGTTATCAACATTACGATTATAATCATCAAATAAATCGGTTTCATATATATCAGTTACATTACTAACACGATATATATTTTCATCTTCGATATGTTGAACCTTTTCGAATGTAAAATCCATAATGCACCTTCTTTTCTCTCAAGGTTATAATTATTTTATTTCCATTTCACCTTACTTCTTTTAGGATATATAATATGATGTTTATTCTTTTTATAGTTCCAATACAAATGTAAAACCTTTCTGGTTGTCCTTTTTTTATTTTCTCTAATTTGATGATAATCCAATGCAAACAATCTAGAATCGGTGGATTTTGTCTGCTTTTTTTTGCGATTTACAATCGCAAATATCCTACCATCTCTTTTGCTCGGCCCCTGAATGGTGTATTTGCGATTTTTCCATGCATCCTTTGCCTTATTCGCTGTCCATTTAGCCGCTTTTTTTCCATATTTCACACCATATTTTCCAACTATTCTAGCGCCTGCTATCGCTACCGGTACAAGCCATGCCCACTTACCATCTGGATCTGTCATCATCACCGGATTATTATCTCCATACGTATATCCATTCTGCGTCACAGGATCATCTTCATCACCCGGATCTGGATCTATTGATAAGAATACACCATGCTCTGGGTTGTAGTAACGAGCAATTAAGTAATACATGCCAATTTCTTTATCATACATGTACCCCGCATATCCAAATGGATTGTCTGCTGCGATACCTTTTGCATCACTCTTTAATACGTTCCCCCATGCATCGTATTCATAGTTTGCGACAACTTGTCCATTTTGGTCTGTCATCGCAATGACATCACCACGTGGGTTGTAGTATAACGCTTCTTCTTATGATTTTATAATCAACAAAAATTAATTGTATACAAAAAGAGAGAAGAGTCTACATCACATCAGCTCTTCCCTCTTTCAATTACTTCTCTGTTTATTATTCTATTTTCATTTATTCTACATCATATAGCAAACATTCATTTTCCAATTCAAATAACGAACTTACTATCCATTTGTCATAAATTTTCTTCTATATAATTTTTAGCTACCTCATTGTTTGGGTCATCTTTTAATATATCTTTTGCCCAATTCATAGCTGATTTTTCTTCAAAAACATCATCTGGAACACTAGCAAAAAACAATAAAAACTCCCTATATTGCATATTATTAGGCTCCAATTCGATACACTTCTTTGCATGATAAAAAGCAGCTAGGTATGCCCCCTCTAAATGACATAGTGGATGACATAAAATATCTGATGCTAGTGAATGTAATCTAGCATCATTTCGACTCTCTAAATAACTAGTCAAGAAAGTGTATACAATAATATTGGGTTCATTAAAAGACCATTCTATTAATAAATCCTCTAATTCCTCAATACTTATTTTATTTGCATGTGCTATAGCATTTCCAATGTCTCCTCGATAAATTGCATCTTTTAACAAATTATTCATTATTTTACCCACCCATTTGATATATATATCTTCCCGTTCTTTTTAGCATACGTAACCGTTACTTGTTGTCCTTTCACCTTCATAGTTCTTTGATAACTTGATTTTTTATATGGTGTTTCCTTCCCTTTCCTCATTACCTTCCCCATAACTTTAGAAACAGATTTAAAATCACCTGGTTTTTTTGTAACTTTATTCCAATTGTGCTTTGGAGCTAAAATATGCTGTACTTTATTAGTTTGCTTCCCTATATTTTTTAATTTTTTGTTCACAGCCCCAGAGTGTTTATAATTATTATAAACTGTCTTCGCCTTATTACCTACCCACTTTGCTACCTGTTTACCATATTTCGCACCATAGCGGATTGCATATTTCGCACCATACCTAGCTGCTACCATTCCACCTGCAATTGCAACCGGTACTAACCATGCCCATTTACCATCTGGATCCGTCATCATCACTGGATTATTATCTGCATATGTGTACCCATTCTGTGTCACAGGATCATCCTCATCACCTGGATCAGGATCCACTGATAAGAATACACCATGCTCTGGATTATAGTAACGAGCAATCATTAGAGTAAGTAGTAAAGATCAATCTATTGAGAGACAGCTTGCGACTGCATCAGAAATAGGTATTCTTGAAGAGTATATCTTTATTGAAAGAGCGAGTGGAAAAGATTTTAAACGTCCTGAATATCAACTTATGAAGTGTATGTTGAGAAATGGAGATATTTTATATATTCAATCACTAGATCGTTTGGGAAGAAATAAACAAATGATTTTAGACGAATGGCAAGAATTAATTGAGGAAAAAGAAATTGATATCGTTGTGTTAGATATGCCCCTTCTTAACACCATGAAATATAAAGATTTAAATGGAATTGAAACCCTTATTTCAGATTTAATTTTGCATTTATTAAGTTATATGGCTGAAGATGAAAGAAAAAGGATTCGTGAACGACAAAAAGAGGGAATTACAATTGCACTTCAAAAAGGTGTTAAATTTGGCCGCAAAAAAGTTGAAATTGATGATAATTTTATAGAAACTTATCAAGAATGGAAAAATCATAAAATTACTGCAGTAGAAGCAATGCAAAGAGTAGGAATGAAGAGTAATACATTTTATAGAAGAGTCAAAGAATACGAATATAGCTTAGAAAAAAGCAAGCTTCCTTAAAAGGCAAGCTTGCTTTTTTTCTAATTCCCCCTTTTCAAAGGGATGGGATAAGCACCATAGTTGAATTCTAGTTAGTGACAAATCTCTAATCTAGTTGGATGTTACAAAACTTAGCAACATAATTTTTATAACCTTACAATAGTATAGTGTTCCACTTCTAGTTCTACGTTATTTAATTACGGGATAACTCATAATCAAATATAAAACAATAAATTATCGTAAAGATTACTAAACTAACATACTGTACTGTGAGAGGAATATCTGTTAGTACTGATGTTAAAATATTTGTAAAAGTAACAATAATAAGTAAAGCGAGTGCGGATACCATAAGTACTGCTGATAAAAAGAGTCTTTGCTTTATACACTTAAGAATCAAACCTAACCCTGCTAATATTAAAATTATCCGTATTGGATATTTTAATATTAGTGGAAACAAATTGTCTATAACATAAATATTTATCATTTATATTTACCCTATCACTTTCTTCACTTAGATTTTTTATTATTTTAACGATAACTTTTATACGCTTTTTTATATCCCTTATATGCCGCCGATCCAAAAGTATAAGCATCTTCTATTAACCCAACGCCCCAAAACACTTTAAATCCTACTTTAAGTCCAGCCTTTCTAGCAGCTTTATTTACGTAGGCTTTATTATAAGCTGGCCTGTTCTGTTTTTTATATTGAAATTTCCCTTTAGAATATCCAATAGAGAACCCCACTGATAAGGATAAGGCCTTCCCAATACTAGCATAACTTTGATAAACAGCCTTAGCACCTGCTTTAGCACCGGCCTTCGTTGCATACCAAATACGTTTTCCTTTCTTTTTCCATGCTTTATGCCCATCCGGATCAATCTTCATTACAGGATTATTATCTGCATACGTATATCCATTTTGTGTAACAGGATCATCTTCATCACCCGGATCTGGATCTATTGATAAGAATACACCATGCTCTGGATTATAGTATCGCGCAATTAAGTAATACATGCCAATTTCTTTATCATACATGTATCCCGCATATCCAAATGGATTCTCTGCTGCGATACCTGTTGCGTCACTCTTTAATACGTTCCCCCATGCATCGTATTCATAGTTTGCGACAATTTGTCCATTTTGGTCTGTCATCGCAATGACGTCACCATGTGGGTTGTAGTGATAGAATAACGTTTGTCCTTGTGCTTTCATCGCGAGACGTACACCGTCTATCGAGTAGACATATTGACGAAGTACTTCTCCACTACCATTTGTCTCGTATAATGGATTAATGCTGTCACCATCATAGAAGTAACGTGTGATTTGTCCATTTACTTCTTTTTCGATACGGCGACCATCGTCATCGTATTTATATTTCGCAAATGGTGTCGTTTCACCTTGTTTCGTAATGGTGGTTAATTGATCTGCTTCATTCCATGTATAGCTGTACTTGCCGTCTGCTGTACGGTTACCATTTGCATCATATTTTAACTTCTCATTTCCGTACGTTTCTAGTTGGTTCCCAGCGTTAAAGGCTAGACTCACATTTTTCACTATTTTTCCTGCTACTGTTTCTTTAACCGTTTTACGGTTACCAAAACCATCGTAATCATATTCTTTTACCGATTTTGGTGTACTTTCTTTTCCTTCTTCGTATATCGTTTCTTTCTTTAATTGATTGATAGCATCGTATTCGTATTTTACAATCTCTTTTTTGTTGCTTTCAAGGTCTCGTGCAATCTCAGTACGGTTCCCCGTTTTATCATATTTGTAACGTTCGAGTAAGATGGTTGCTCAGATTTTTCACCGTACGGCTTTGTTCCAACAACTAAATCAGATACTTTTCCTGTTTGATCGTAGTTAAAGGTTGAACCTGAACCGTTTCCAGCCGTGTACGTGCGTACATTTCCATGATCATCATAATCGAATCGATAAGTTGATACACCATCTATTCCTTTTGTGTTTTGATCACCAGTATTATACTCATACGCAATCTTACTACTGTATCCACCATGTGTAATTGCTTGTTCTTTTAACTTTTCTGACTTGCTGTTCGCTTTATCATAATACTTCAGGCCCTTATTTTTACAATAAAAAAGACTATCTAAAATTTAATTTAGAATAGTCTTTCATTTTATTTTAGAGGGATATTTAATACTAGCCTGTTACAAAACATTTTTTGTATTTATTTCTATTTTTATATTTATTGCCATTTTACTGCATGTAATATTTATAATTTTCATTCTTCTTACTTACTTACTTACTTACTTACTTACTGGTTTGAATTTAGTAAATTTTTCTTCTCACCATTTAACCAGGTCATCCTCAGGGTTTCAAAGTCTTCGCCATGCTTCACGTACATTGAAAGGAATCGAAACGATTCACACTATATACAAACAAAAGAGAAGTCACATTCCAGACTTCTCTTTTTCGACGTACAAGGAATTACAGCAATTATTCATAGTTACTTAAACGATAACCGTATTTTGTAAGCGGACGTATACTTTTTTGGAACTTTGCAACAGAACCAGTTTGACGCTTACCCTCAATTATAATTTTATATACTTCACCTTAATTACTCCAAGAAAAAGTTAAATCCCATTGTTTTTTTCTATAATTTATTGGGCTCATCTTTTCAAATGTTTGATCTTGAATCTGAAAAACTATCTTCTGTATATTTACTTTTGGATTGAATAAAAAATCTCTCAAATCGAGATACTCCTCATTTACAAATACAGCTCCTTCTATAACAGAAAAAGTCTGCGCTATTTGGTCTACATCTATGTTTAAAATACATTTGTATAAACTATCTTCGTCCTTTAATAATAAATCGGCTTTTATAAAGACATCCATATTATCTATTTCAAATATACTATTAACAGTTGATGGCCTGATCCAAGTTTCATCTTGATACCCAAAACTTTCATTTTCTAAATCCCATTCCCAAATGGATGAAAAAGAAAAATCTTCAAGATTTAGCTCCTCTATCGGTTTTCCAATAGATTCATCCATTGTTGATTCCACCTCTTTAACTACTTGAGGAACAAGGTTGTTAAAGTACTCATTTCTTTCACTCCTGACAGATTCTTCAATAAAGGGATATAAATATAATGTACTCATGGTTTTCAAACCACTATTCGTTCTTAATTCTAATTCCATTTCTATAGAAAAAGTCCTTATAGATAAATAGTCAATTTGAATATTTCCATTCAAAATCTCAAAGGATTTTCCCTCAATATTTATTCTTGATCCTTGAAAATTAAATTCTTTATAATAATAACTATAATCCTTACGAATAAAATCAGGATATATATTTAAATAGATATCTAAAAAATCATCTTCCACAAGCAATTTATTTGTAGGACAAAAAAATTCTAACTGTACTCTTCTATTTTGGGCTTTTAATACAATAAAATTATCATATATTGTACATACTACCTTCGATATTAAAAGTTTTTTCTCTTCTAACATAAGCGTTGAAGTTTGTCTTTTTAACATATATAGCCTCCTGATTTATACCACTCATTGAACTATTTACTTAAAGTATCCATGTTTATTTGAATAGTGAACCCCTTGTACAAAAGCTTTTTTATACTGAGGGTACTTGGTATCATAAAATTTATAAGTATTTTTCAAAATTTTTCTGTAAGCCTTCGGATTATTCTGTTTCAAATTTTTATAGTATTTTGTACTGTGTTTACTGCTCGACTGTGCAAAGCTTCTCATTTCTTTATGCAGTTGTCTATGAACAGCAACTGGAACCTTAACTAACGGTTGTTTAGAATGTCCACCTATATATTTTGGAAATGCATGATGTTTATGGCTTTTGACGCTTTTAGCTACTTGGCGTGCAGCTTTAGCACCATATTTGAACCTTCCACCGCCAATAGCACCCTTAGCAGCCGCTTTAGCGATTCCTCTTGCTCCTTTTCCAGATTTATAGGCTCCGTACCCATCATAAGCTGCAAAACCAGCATTAACCACTAGCCAAAAGGCATGGCCGTCTGGATCTACTGACATAACAGGATTATTCCCTGCATACGTATATCCATTCTGCGTCACAGGATCATTCTCATCACCTGGATCTGGATCTACTGATAAGAATACACCATGCTCTGGATTATAGTAACGAGCAATCATTAGAGTAAGTAGTAAAGATCAATCTATTGAGAGACAGCTTGCGACTGCATCAGAAATAGGTATTCTTGAAGAGTATATCTTTATTGAAAGAGCGAGTGGAAAAGATTTTAAACGTCCTGAATATCAACTTATGAAGTGTATGTTGAGAAATGGAGATATTTTATATATTCAATCACTAGATCGTTTGGGAAGAAATAAACAAATGATTTTAGACGAATGGCAAGAGTTAATTAAGAAAAAAGAAATTGATATCGTTGTGTTAGATATGCCCCTTCTTAATACAATGAAATATAAAGATTTAAATGGAATTGAAACTCTTATTTCAGATTTAATTTTACAGTTATTGAGTTATATGGCTGAAGATGAAAGAAAAAGGATTCGTGAACGACAAAAAGAAGGTATTACAATTGCACTTCAGAAAGGAGTTAAATTTGGCCGCAAAAAAATTGAAATTGATGATAATTTTATAGAAACTTATCAAGAATGGAAAAATCATAAAATTACTGCAGTAGAAGCAATGCAAAAAGTAGGGATGAAGAGCAATACATTTTATAGAAGAGTCAAAGAATATGAAGATAACTTAGAAAAAAGCAAGATTTCTTAAAAGAAAAGCTTGCTTTTTTCTGATTTCCTCCTTTTCAAAAGGATGGGCAAAAACACCTAAGATATAATTCCATTAGGAATATATGTGCTGTATTCTTTTTTGTTTTATTTTTGCACCAAAATCTTTCTTTTTACACATAACGTCTGTATTTTGTTAAAGTGAATTTTCATAATCAAATTCTGTCCAATTTTTCCAATGAGTGTTAACTTCTCCTGTAACAATAAGATTAAGGTTTCTATTCTCTATTGCCAAAGCTACTGATTGGAAGAATTTATTTTCACTTATTTTTTCATCTTCCACATGTTGCCATCCTTCCGTTTCATACCACAATTCACAATCATCATTAATCCCTAATGCTTCTGTAATGTCCTGTTTATTCCACCATAATAAACTTTTTGCTTTTTCATCTTCAGCAATCATACGTATTAAATATGTTGGATAGGACTCTATATTTTTAATATCAATCCCTGTATCCTCATAATGCTTTTTAGTAAAATTATATTCATATTTATGTCCTCTAAGTAATACCTGCCCATTATAAAGATCTAATAGAAATTCTCCACTATTATCAAATATTTCATATTCATCCTCCCTCAATTGGATAAGCCTATCATCAATGATTGAATATTCGATTCCATCACCATAAACCTGAATATGATTAGATATACCTAAAGAATCTACTCCTACAAATTGAAAAACCATTAACCAATCTATTTTATTTCTAAACAAAATAGAGAACTTTACTTGCGACGTATCTATCACTGCATTATCTAATGCTGGAAACTCATAATTACTCTGCTTTTTATCTAACATTTTTAAAATATCTTGTTTCACACTTACCCTCCTAAAAATGTATTAACACACCACCATTTATAACATTCCAGTAGCCTTTAAACAATAAAAATAAACAATTTATTTATTCCATATCAAAGTGTGCTATTTTATTTTTCTAATATGGTTATTTAAAATAACTATTAAGATGGAATATAGAATATAAACCAGTGAAGGAATTTAATGGTTATCCTGTCACTGGTTTCACAAATCCCCCCTATATAGTAAACTTCAAATTCATTTACTGCTAAGTAGTCTTATTGCATTAAACTATGAATTTCTTTAATTCTCTCCATACTAATACCTTCCCTTTGCTCTCTTGCTAATGGATGATTAGTCGGTTCTAATTCAATAACAGGTCTTACACCGATTTCACGGATATGAATATTTGTCTTTAAATTTAACGTATCTGGATATCCTGGAATTGAAGTAGATAACCAACCAAAATAGGGATTTGATTTATCTCTTTCTCTATCATCCCAAGCCTGTATCACTTTACGGTAATTTTCTTCACTTATGGATACCCAAACGTCCCATATAAACGTTTCACAAGAATCTATCACCGGAACTTCGATACAACCTCTAATAAAATAATATTCATTATCCATAATACAAATATCTGTGGTTAAATATAATCTTTTACTTCTATCTTGAGGTTCCACTTCATAATAATAGTATGGTGCATCGCTCCCATAGCACATAGGTATAGAATCTAGATTTCTTTGTAATTTTTTCCCTGCTTGTCTTCTTCTTCTCAAAGTTTACTCTCCTATCTTTTATAATTAATCAATCATTAACACAACTTCAATCAAACTGCTACCTTGTTTTTCTGTTCTATTACTACCAAAATATCTTTATCTTCTTCGGATTGCTTTTTGCTTTTTTGATAGAGCACTTACTTTTCCAGCTTGTCTACTAGAACAAGTTTTACAATGAGGATACAACCTTTGTTTTCTCCCCCTAGCAAGGGCATTGGGCGGTTGATGATCAGGAATATAATTCCCAGATTTAGTTCCTGGTTTTCTTATACCACAACTGTGACAACCTTGCTTGTTTCCAAGTTTGTTTATAGTTTTTCTAGTTTGAGCAGAAAAATTACGTGACTGTCCTTTAAACGCAGGTATTGAAGCTTTTGCATACTTCCCTGGCCGTGCAAGATTTCCAGCTGTTTTCAAAGCTCTTTTCGCAGCTCCATATCTTCCACCACCTACAAATCCCCTAGCACTAGCCATTCCAACTCTTTTCCAACTAGCTCCAGATTTATACGCTTTATAACCATCATACGCTGCAAACCCCGCATTTATTGCTAACCACGGCAAAGGTCCATCGGGGTCAACGCCCATAACTGGATTATTATCCGCATACGTATAACCATTCTGCGTTACAGGATCATCATCATCACCCGGATCAGGATCCACAGATAAGAACACACCATGCTCTGGATTATATTATCTCGCAATCAAGTAATACATACCAATCTCTTTATCATACATGTATCCCGCATATCCAAATGGATTCTCTGCTGCGATACCTGTTGCGTCACTCTTTAATACGTTCCCCCATGCATCGTATTCATAGTTTGCGACAAATTGCCCATTTTGGTCTGTCATCGCTACTACGTCACCACGTGGGCTATAGTGATAGAATAACGTTTGGCCTTGTGCTTTCATTGCGAGACGTACACCGTCTATCGAGTAGACATATTGACGAAGTACTTCTCCACTTCCATTTGTCTCGTATAACGGATTAATACTGTCACCATCATAGAAGTAACGGGTGATTTGTCCATTTACTTCTTTTTCGATACGGCGACCGTCATCATCGTATTTATATTTCGCATATGGTGTCGTTTCACCTTGTTTCGTAATGGTGGTTAGCTGATCTGCTTCATTCCATGTATAGCTGTACTTGCCGTCTGCTGTCCGGTTACCATTCGCATCGTATTTTAACTTCTCATTTCCGTACGTTTCTAGTTGGTTCCCAGCGTTAAAGGCTAGACTCACATTTTTTACTATTTTTCCTGCTACTGTTTCTTTAACCGTTTTACGGTTACCAAAACCATCGTAATCATATTCTTTTACCGATTTTGGTGTACTTTCTTTTCCTTCTTCGTATATCGTTTCTTTAATACAAACAAAAGAGAAGTCAGATTCCAGACTTCTCTTTTTCGACGTACAAGGAATTACAGCAATTATTCATAGCTACTTAAACGATAACCGGATTTTGTAAGCGGACGTATGTTTTTTTGAATTTTGCAACAGAAACAATAACTTTATGTCGCATTTTGCTTAACGTATATTTTTATTAAAATGTTTTCGTTATCCCTAAATCATCTGACGGACTAAAGCACGAACCACCTCTCTACCCATAATTTGGACAGTAGAAAGAAGAGCCATTATCAGCTCTTCTTTCTACAAATCTTATCTCGGTTTATTCTCTCTTCTACCATGTATCAATTACTAACTATTAATCCCTTTTCAATCGGAAAATTGGTTCTTGGTCATGGAAACCAATACAAACAGGCATATCTAAATCATTTTTTGAAACACTCTTTATATACGCAATAACTGTTCGTGCAATCAAAAAGATTATAATTCCATGTGATGCCTCAGTAGTATCAAACCCATCACATTTATCATATATAGTACTAAACTCTTTTAGTTCTGGACCTTCTATACAAAATTCCCATTCACATGCCCAATCGTCATCCTCTTCTTCTATAGGATAATAATCCTCACACAAATAATATTGTCCAGCCCAATTATTATCTAAATCATATTCAAAATAAACACTTTTTATATCATTATTATTTAAATAATTACTAACCTCTATAAAGCTTTCTTTCAATTCCTTTTCATATCCCGTCATGTCTATTGTATTTATTTCTTTTGCAGCGTCCATACCTGCTAATTGTACACAAATTTGATAATATTTCCTTTCAATTTCCTCACACTGTAGTACAAAAATATCATTCTGTAACTCCTCTAAATATTCATAAATATCATGCATTTTTTATCTCCTCTTCTTTTTACTTTTCCAATATGGTGAATATAGCATATCTGAATTTTTTTGAACATGTTTTCTTAAGCTTCGATAGGACCTTAGAAACTGCTTCCTATCCCCTTTAGCTTGCTTATCAATCTTTTTCATATTTCTTAACATAAATTCATGATATGCATTTGGATGTCTCCCCTGATGGCGCATCCTTTTTTTATTCCAACCTGCATCTAAATCTAAATCATATTTTTTACTTATTTTCTGGAATTGGCTTGTATATTTTTTACTTTTATTTGTTGCAAAGTGATGTACTTGAAAAGGCTTCTTTTTCATAGCATTTAAAGTTGCTCTTTTAATTCCTTTTTTTGCTGCATAACGCGCTACATGAGGAGCCGCTATTCTAGCCCCATGTATAGCAAGTGGAGCAAACCATGCTAAATGCCCATCCGGATCCACCATCATCACTGGATTATTATCACCATACGTATATCCATTCTGCGTCACAGGATCATCTTCATCACCCGGATCTGGATCTATTGATAAGAATACACCATGCTCTGGATTATAGTAACGGGCAATTAAGTAATACATGCCAATCTCTTTATCATACATGTATCCTGCATATCCAAATGGATTCTCTGCTGCGATACCTTTTGCATCACTCTTTAATACGTTCCCCCATGCATCGTATTCATAGTTTGCTACGACTTGTCCATTTTGGTCTGTCATCGCTATTACGTCACCACGTGGGTTGTAGTGATAGAATAAAGTTTGTCCTTGTGCTTTCATCGCGAGACGAACGCCGTCTATTGAGTATACATATTGACGAAGTACTTCTCCACTACCATTTGTCTCGTATAACGGATTAATGCTGTCACCATCGTAGAAGTAACGTATGATTTGTCCATTTACTTCTTTTTCGATACGGCGACCGTCATCATCGTATTTATACTTCGCAAATGGTGTCGTTTCACCTTGTTTCGTAATGGTGGTTAATTGATCTGCTTCATTCCATGTATAGCTATACTTGCCATCTGCTGTACGGTTACCATTCGCATCGTATTTTAACTTCTCATTTCCGTACGTTTCTAGTTGGTTCCCAGCGTTAAAGGCTAGACTCACATTTTTTACTATTTTTCCTGCTACTGTTTCTTTAACCGTTTTACGGTTACCAAAACCATCGTAATCATATTCTTTTACCGATTTTGGTGTACTTTCTTTTCCTTGTTCGTATATCGTTTCTTTCTTTAATTGATTAATTGCATCATATTCGTATTTTACAATTTCTTTTTTGTCGCTTCCAAGGTCCCGTGCAATCTCAGTACGGTTCCCCGTTTGATCATATTTGTAACGTTCGAGTAAGATTGTTTCTCCAGATTTTTCACCGTACGGCTTTGTACCAACAACTAAATCAGATACTTTTCCTGTTTGATCGTAGTTAAAGGTAGAACCAGAACCATTTCCAGCCGTGTACGTGCGTACATTTCCATGATCATCATAATCAAATCGGAATGCATGTGTTCCTTCTGTTACCTTTGTATTTTGATCCTGCTGATTGTATTCATAAGAAATGGTACTCTGATGAGAGCCATGCTGTAATTTAATTTCCTTTAATTTTTCACTCTTACTATTTGCCTTATCATGGTACGTCCAATCTACATGACCACCACGACTATCCGTCATCTTTTTGATACGATCGGCATCATCATATTCTTTTCCACGTTCCATGCCATTGACATGGTCTTTTACTTTTGTTTCTTGCCCATGGGCATCTAGTTCGAATGAAAATGCCTCTTTCCCATTTCGTGTTACGCCAACTAAACGATCAGCTGTATCATATGTCCAGCCTAGTATATGACCATTTGGCATCGTTGTTTTGAGTTTATTCCCATTCTCATCGTATTCATGGTTGATTTCACGCTGCAGAGCGTCTTTAAATTTCTTTAACTTATTATCTTGATCATACTCAAAGGTATGAACCTGCGATTTTCCATCTGCGGTTACAAGTTTTTCTGTTGTGTTCCCATTTGTATCATACTTATAATCTACAGATGTTCCATTTTTTAATGTTACTTTTTTTAACTGATTATCTAAATTATAATCAAAGGATTTGGTATTCCCTTTTTCATCTGTTTCCGCTTTTTTATTTCCGATACCATCATACTGATAAGACGTTGTATTTCCTTCTTCATCAGCAATCGTCTTCACGTTACCGTGCGCGTCATACGTATTTTTCGTTAATACATTTCCTTCGATTAAGCGAACATCATCGAACCATGCTTTCCCTTTGTTTTTACCTCGATGTAACAAATAAATATGAACCTCTTGAATGGGTTGATCCTTCGCTTCCAGTAATACTGCACTTCGGTTCCAATCATTCGTTCCTGTCGGGAACATCGCTTGGTAGTTTTTCCAACTTCCATCTGCGTAAATGACATCTGCCCAAACAGAGTAATCCTTAGAAAACTTTTCTCCACTTTCATTTTCCACATTTTCAGACTTAGACATCGCTGTTAATGTGATTGTTTTTGCTGTCTTTTGATTTACCGCAAATTTCTGTGCATAGGCAATATCTTTCGCCTGGAAATCTTTACGTTCTAAGAGAATGCTATCAGCACCATTAAATCCTTCTGCAACAATTTCTTTTTGCTGACAATTCTCTGCACAGACCTTCTGCCAGTTAGGCACAAAACCGCCACTCCAGTTATCTTCAAAACTGCTATTGACAACTGGATTGAAACTAGAAGAAACTTCTCCCTCTTCTAACTGTAACTTATCAAACCATACTGTTCCACCTGCAGAAGCATTTGTATGCTCAACCTCTAAATAGATTTTCGCTTTTCTTGTGTCATTGGTCGTTTTAAATGTAAGTTGTCGATTGGTCCAATCTTTCGTTCCTTGCAAATTACTATAACGATTACCATGCCAGTCATTTCCACCAGCTACAGGTTGCCCATTTTCATTGAATAACTGTACATTATAGAAAGCGTCTGCTTTTTGTAACGCATCTGTTTTCATCATACCGCTAAGTGTATAGGTTTTGTTCGGCTCTAATGTAACTTCTTGAATGGCCGCTACATATCCCCACTCGGCACTTGTAGACTTTGAAGTGAGTTTTAAAGATGAAACGCCACCAAGCCCTCCTGGCGCACCGAAGGTGCCTGCATCCATCTTAGCTTGATCATTATATGTAAACAATGTCCATTTATCCAAGTTACTCTCAAAGTTTGGATTTTGGAGAAGATTCGCTCCAGTCCCAATGCTTTTACTTGTTTCAATGGGGTTTCCATGCTTATCATAATGTGTCACAGATGCGGTTAAAGCTGCTGTATCTGTTTCTGAAATAGCTGCATTCGTTTCTTTATACGCAACTGTTGTTGTACGATTTTCATTGTCTGTTACTTTTATAACGTCATTATTCTTATTATATTCTGCTGTCTCCGTTCCCATTGCGTCCGTAACAGAGAGTACATTTCCATTTCCATCATACTTAATGGCTTCTTCTTGTTTTTTAGGAGTAATCGTTTTTTCTAAATTATTTCCACGATACGTATACTCCGTCGTCAACTTTAAATTGTCAATATCTACAATTTTTTTGACTGGATTACCCGCTTCATTATACGTATAGGACGTCTTTTTCCCTTTCGGGTTTGTTTCAATTACTTCTCTTGCTTCTGGCTTATAGAATAAACTCGTAACTTTTCCAACAGGGTCCGTGATTTTTACAAGTTTATTATTTTCATATCCAAATATAGTTTGGTATGGTTTTGCATCTGTATGCTTCGGATCTTTAATAGATGTTAGTTTTCCATTTTCATAACCATATCGATACTGACGACCTTCCGGCGTGGTAGACATCGTTAGGTATCCATCGTTGTATGTAAATGTTACCTTACGATTTTCTGGTCCTACCGCCTCTTTTATATATCCATCTGGATAATAGGAAAATCGGATTGTTCGATTAGAAGGATCTACTACTTCTAGTAACTTATTATTCTCATATTTATACTGTACTGTATTATTGTAACTATCCTTTTCTGAAAGAAGATAGCCAGCTTTATGAAATTCAATGATATTTTTATTCTTGTCGGTTACCGTATAATTTCCATCACTCTTTTTGGCAACTGTTAAATAAATGCCTGTTGGAGCTTCATATTGGTTTTCCCCTACTTTTCGGAAGTGATAGGTGTTTTTATCTCCTGTTGTGTAAATGATATCTCCATTAGTTGCTTCTTTGATGTTTACTTCAAGAGAGCTAAACCAACCTTTTCCAAACAAACCTTTTCCAGTGTCTTGACTATTGTATGTACGATCTACAACAACGTCTGGACCTTGACCTGCCAGTGTAAAATCAGTCTCATTCATGACAAAATTCCCATTAAACGGTGTCACTTTACCACCGATGACATCAATAGTAGACCAAAATTCTTCTACACCTAACGGCTGCGTAGCATCTGCAAATCGAAATTCTGCATCCTCAGACATTTTCCCTTCTGGGAAAGGCGTCGAACTATATGCAGAAACTGTCATCCAATATCCTTGATGATTACCATAATTTCCGCCTGAGTTTTTATATACAGGCGATGGGTCCAGTGCTAATTCCGCTCCTTTTCCATCCGTATGAACTTGATACCTTCCTTGACCGATTTCCGCTTGTGTCGGCCAAATACCTCTTCCTTGCGTGGACCAAGAGGTTACATTTCCGACGTCAATTGCATCGTAGGTTTTCCCATTATACACCCATACTTTATATCCAGTGGCTCCTAACACTGCATCCCACTTTAATGATACGTGTCCACTTTTTGTTTCAGATAAGTTTGTATAGGTAGATACGACTGGCTTTTTAACCTTATCTAACGGTACATAAGATTCAGCATAATAGGATCTAGGGCTGTCGCCCATCGGATGTTCCGCAACAATCACAAACCAGTAAGCTTTCTGTTTACTCCAATCCGATGCCCCTTGGTCTTTATAAGCGTTATATGCATTCGTATAAACAGGAGATGGATCAAGTGGAATTTCTTCCCCGGTCCCCCTATTTTGCATATCAAAATAACCTTCTTCGACTTGCTGTTTTGTCGGCCAAATTTTTTGGTTGTAAGTCGACCAGTTTGTTACATTTCCAACGCGGTAGTATTCATACTCGTAACCATTGAATACTCCTACTTTATATCCAGTGGCTCCTGGTACAGCGTCCCACTCTAAGTTGAAATACCCTGTGTTACTTGCATTATTATGAGAATGGGCTGTCACTTTTGGCGCTTTCTCTGGTCTTGGATACGAATATGTTACCTCTAAGACTGGCGCTTTTTCCATTCCTGATTCTGTAGCGATAAATTTCTTCCAATGCGTCTTTCCATTTCCGTTGGTATGAAGGGCAAATCCATAATTGGAGTTTGGATTGTTTACCCACTCTTGCACGGTATTTGTAACATCAAATTCAGCCCACTGTTCTCTCCCTACCGATGTAGAAGTAATGTTTTCAACAGCAGGACCATTATTCCATGTAATGGTCTGTGGGCTCCAATACCACTTAACTCTACTTAGCCATACTTCACTTGGAGTTGTACTATAATTCCACTTAGCATATGCCTTAAATTTCGCCTTTTGAATCTGAGCATGACTTAAACTACTTAAATTTTGTTTTAAATAACTATAGTTATCACCTGTCGTCCCATCATAGTGCCCAACTTTTAAAGTATGTGCATTTTGACCAGGATCCCACAATTTATTTGCACCAGAATAGTTTGTTCCCGGGTATGCACTAGATACATAAGCATTTTCGAACCCAGGAAGTTCTTCCTGATACGTAGACTCAGTTGTTGGATCGATATAAACAGGATATTTTCGTTCAGGACTCTTTAACCAATCTGCGTTGGCTGTTAAAGTAAGCTGATATACACCATTTGTTTTTTTCTCTATTGTGTATGTAACATCTTGAGAAGAATTTGTTTCCCCTGATTCCGGATTTACGTTTGAATCAGACATGGTTGGTTTTGGTAATGTAAATAATGTCGTTTGTTTCTGATCCTGAAATACAATCGAACCATCATCTTGCTGTTTTGCATCTAAATCTGTTTGAATTTCATAATGAAAAACATTGTGTCCTGTATACTTCTGAAGCACAATATCTTCTTTCACAGATGTATGAAATACAATACTACGTAAGTCAACGTCAGGAAAAATTTGTTTATGCCAAATCGTATTCTCTTTGACTTCCGGCTTTACATCCTGTGCCTTAACACTTCCAGACTCCCCATTTGCTTCTTGAAGCTTGTACTTAACTTTATGACCATTCTCTTCAAACTGTATATATTCCCCGTTTTTCATAACCTGTTCGAAGGTTACATTTATTTTTGTTTTTTTAGTAGTAAACTTATGATTATGTTCAACCAGCTTTGGAGAAATCTCTTCCCATTTTCCCTCTTCTTTCATATGAACTGGGCTATCATAAATTCGTTTTGTAAAGGTTCCATCCTTATTGTCAAATACTTTTTCATTTTCTTTCCGTTCCTGAACTACCTCGCTTGGTTTGTTATCGGCTGGTAGTTGGGGTTGACTTTGTTTCTCTTCAAAATTGCTTTGAGAGGAAGTCGATTCCCCATTTTGCTTGTTAGTAGCAATGGTTTCTGCAACCGTCTCTAATGGAATGGAAGACACAATAAGTGTCACAACCATGAGATGGATGAAATACCGTAACCATCTCCTTTTTTCTACATGTTGTTTCTTCATGCATTCACCTCGTATACATGTTATTTTTGAAAGAAGAACATACAAAAAAAGCAGGCGAAAAGAAGATACACTGGAGGAAGATTTACCAATCTGTTGATACAAGTAAAGGGTACTTACATAGAACTCTCAAATCTTTTTCCACTACATAAAAAAGAGCTTTGAATTATTGGGTAAAAACATAACAGAGAACAACATCCTATATTTTTCCTTGGGACACGGGGAATGTAGGCAAGGAAAAATATAACGATGTTCATCTATTATGATCCAGTTTATCTTCTATTCATTTGAGCCTGCCAACTTGGAGAATTTGTATGATTCCCTTACTCAAAATAAAGAACAGAAATAGAAAAGGCAAGATGAAATCTACAATTAAAAGTGTTTATTTTTTAAATTCCGAAAATTTTTCTACAATTATCGACAAATCGTTTACACACTCCTTTTACATCATTTATAATTAAAATGGATATACATAATATTACATTATATGTATTAATTACTTAATGAATCATACACGTAGCGAAGGATAGGAGGGGACTTCATTCCTTTCTTCTGTAAAGAGTAAATCAGGATGTAGAGAGTATGAATCCTATCTCGATTAGAGACTTTATACCAACTATCGTTTTCAATGATTATACAAAGTACTATTATAAATAGGAAGAAACTCGTTTCATATATAGCCAATGAGTTGTCCATATAAATGGCACTCCAGTCGATAAAAATTTTACTTATCCTATAGCAATTGAACAGTTGAAAAAAGAAAAAAGCATACCTGTCAGTATGCAACTTAGATAACAAAAATAAATAAGATTATCGTTTTATTAAGTAACGCGTACGCCTTATA
Organism: Bacillus cereus group sp. N24; assembly: GCF_016483345.1. NCBI lineage: Bacteria > Bacillati > Bacillota > Bacilli > Caryophanales > Bacillaceae > Bacillus > Bacillus cereus group sp. N24. The sequence goes on along the minus strand of NZ_JAEHCA010000040.1, from coordinate 605 downwards.
ACGGGACTCAACTCACTTAAAGTGAGTTGCTTCTGCTCCCTCTGTTGATATTCTAAGTCCTTCATAACTTGAGTTTCCTTTTAATTCAGATTTCTTCCAAAACACTTTTGTAAATGTTACAAAATCCATTCAATACATTTTAATAAGAAACTTTCCACATATTAACGTAAAAGATTTATTTAGCAGTTAATTTAATGTCGAATTTATCAGAATTTTGTATTTTTTTGTTGTTTTATCTTGTTATTGATGTTAAACTTATACTTACAAAGAAAGAGATTAAATAGGAAACTTCGCTTTATAAATTTTCTGATTTTTCAGTCTTTGCCTATTTTACTCCACTCCGTTAGATTGGCATGTTTGTGTATTCCTTCCCTACTCTTTCTTTGTTGTACCCTTCATAAGAAAACAATTTGTTCCTATCCAAGTTGTTTTCTTTTTTTTATCATTTTAAGAAGACTCCTTCCTCAAGGAACGCGAAGTGAGTAGGTGGGAGATGAATTGGCTTCGAACAACGGATGGCAGGAAGCTATCTTAATTGTTCGACATACATAAACTGTTACTTTACTACCTATCGAATGTACGTTTGTTGTATGATAGACACATAT